>CAZDXU010000240.1:0-1701 GCA_964509585.1 uncultured Actinomycetota bacterium
ATCCAGAGATAGGACCTGCCTTTAAGACTGATATCTTTTTTCCTTATATAATCGTGTATGGAAGAAAAAATTACTTCAATCCCTACCCCGAAAAAGCTGAAAATAAAAAATAGGATTAAAAATTCCATAACTTAATATTAGCATTTGACCAGAAAACTGCCAATTTGACGGATGTTAGGGGTTTTTCCGGGTAAAAGACCTATTGCTGCCTCTATTTCCTTCTTGCGGCCATTCTTACAAGTTCTTTCTTTATCTCCCGGTCGATAGTGGAAATATCTGCATCCATTCTATCCCTGCAGAAACTTTTCATGGAATCAGCTGCTGATATCTTCCATTCGGTAAAAGGGGGATCATAGGTAAGGAAAAAAGCAATAAATTTGCCTATGTCTTCTTCCACTATCCCCTCCCGGCACTCCTCCAGGTCCACCCGGCATACTTCTCCGCCGTAAAGGAGGAAATTCCTGTGGTTCATGTCATTCAGGACATAGGACTTTCCTGTCATCCTTTTAAGTCTTTTGTTGAATCCATAAATATACCTTATTGCCCCCGCAAGGTGCTTAAGCTGTCCAAAATAATCCTTGCTGCCGGATATATCCTTATCTCTGGCAAAGTTTTCTTCCTGGATAATATAGTCCAGAAGGGTCCGGCTGCCCATATACTCCATTACCGTTACTTCCCTGTCACTATAATATATCCCGGGAGTTTTCAGCTCATCGCCGCCTAAAAGGTCATAGAAGAAGAGTTCGGTTTTTATCCTGGTCTGCCTGTCCCTACCTTTGTACTGCTTGAGGACATAATTCTTAATGCCTGTCATTGACTGGACTTCTATCCTGTATACATCATTTTTCCTGCTGAAGAGTTTTTCTTTTCTGTAGATGGATGTTATATCTTCCTGTTTCAGGAAGCTGCTTTTAAGAAATATTTGCAGTGCTGAGTTAGGCTCCATTATCAGTCGGATCAGGGTTTTTCGTTTTTCAATCTTACGGATGAGAGGCCATTATTATTCTTTGCCATTTTTATTGCCCCCAGTACCGGCTTTTTAGTAAGGTCCTTAAAATTTATACCGTTAAATCTTTTTTTCAGAAGATCAGACAGGACCTCTTTGAAATATTTTCTGCATTTAAACACACTCCCCACCAGTACCAGGTCAAAGACGCTATCGCTTATTCCAAGTTTTTCAGCTACAACAGTTATGATGGCTTCTATTTCTCTTGCTTCTTCCTCTAAAATATCTCTGCTTGCTGTATCCCCCAGGTGGGCTGCTTTGCAGACAACGGCTGCGATCTCCGAAATTTTTTCCTTTGTGATATTTTTTTTATATATCCACTCCACTATCTCAACCTCTGACCTGAAGTCCAGATAGCCGAGTATCTCCCTCTTGAGAATGGTATTTTCTATCCTTCCGTCATATGCCTTCATGACTGTTTTTAATGCTTTTAAGGCTATGTTGTATCCGCTTCCTTCATCTCCCAGTATATAATCCCAACCCCCGGCTTTTGCTTCCATCCCGTCCTGGTTGATGCCGAAGCAGTTCGAACCTGTGCCGCATATTACCATTATCCTGTTTCCTCTTGAGCTTCCTGCCTCCAGTCCTATCCTTGAATCATTGCAAATTATAGTCCTGGAAGTATTCAAAACAACCTTAAGCCTTTGATTGAAAATAATACTTCTGTATACTTTCTGGTCTTTGACTGTATCATT
>CAZDXU010000241.1:0-3356 GCA_964509585.1 uncultured Actinomycetota bacterium
GAAGGGAGACGAAGGAACAAATCCTCTCGTCCCGACCATTATGCTCTTTTAGATTGCAATAAAGGTCGAAGCTTATTGGGGAAAACATGGTGGATCCATATTAAATCATTTCTAGAAGTAAGTGATCTGAATATGATCAAATTCGGAACAGACGGATGGCGCGCGGTTATTGCCCGTCAATTCACATTTGAAAACCTGGCTATAGTAGTAAGGGCTATTGGCAGGTATCTTCAGGAAAATTCAAAAACTGACGGAGTCTTCATCGGATATGACAACAGGTTCATGTCTGAAGATTTTGCCTATGAATCAGGCAAGATCCTCAGTTCTATGGGTCATAAAGCAGTCATCTCATCAGAGGCTGTACCCACTCCTTTAACAGCTTTTATGGTAACGAAACTGGGCATGAGCGGAGCCCTTATGATAACAGCAAGCCATAATCCTGCCCAATACAATGGAATAAAATTCATCCCTGAATATGGCGGTCCTGCTGATTCCGAAATAACCGGCGAAATAGAAAAACATCTTAAAAGTATTATAGATATGGGCAGTCAAAATAATACTGAGCTAGATCCATATTGTAATGGCAGGATAAGCTATACAGATGATTTTGATGATTATATAAAAAAGGTTTTATCACATTTTGATCTTGTACTTATAAGAGACTCCGGCCTTAAAGTCTCTGCCGATATGATGAATGGTTCTGCTTTCCATATTTTCCCGGCTATCTTAAAAGATCACCTTAATATGGACCCGGTGATCATAAACGACCACCGTGATCCTCTTTTCGGGGGCAAACTCCCGGACCCTTCGGGGAAGAACCTGGATCTTTTAAGAAAGACCATCAAAGAAAATGATTCTGATATTGGACTGGCTCTTGATGGAGATGCGGACAGATTTGGCGTAATAGACAAAAAAGGGGTTTTCCTGAATCCTAACAATGTCATCTCGATTTGCCTGCATTATCTATTAAAGACCAGGGAGTATGGGCCTGATGATAAAGTGATAAGATCAGTAGCAACCACCCATCTCCTGGATTCCATCTGTTTAAAAAATAATATCAGGCTGGAAGAAAAACCAGTTGGTTTTAAGTATATAGGGAAAGAGATGCTGAACGGAAATGTGATAATCGGGGGAGAGGAAAGCGGCGGACTCAGCATAAAAGGACATATACCGGAAAAGGACGGACTGCTGGCCCACATAATGCTTCTGGAGATACAATCATACCTCATAAAAGAGTACGGCAGTTTCTATCTTTCCGATTATCTGGAAAAGATATATTCTGAATACGGCACTTTCTATAATACAAGGCTTGATATGGAGATCCCTGAAAATAAGAAAATGGAAGTAATCAGGTATTTTTCTAGTCGATTAGGTGCTAAAATAGACGGTGTCGAAGTTGTGGAACTGATAGATATAGACGGAGCAAAGATAGTCTTTGACAATGGGAGTTGGATACTGGCAAGAGCATCAGGTACGGAGCCCATAATAAGATGCTATATTGAATCAGGAGATGAAAGTTTCTTTGACAGGTTAAAGGACTTTGCCAATAATGCAATAAAAGATATCTGTGATTAGATGGAAGATAACCTAAAAAAAAGCAAGACTGAATCCATTAAGGATTACCGGATAGACATAACTGATGAGCTTTCAGAGAAAATAGTATCCGAATTGAAGAGCATACCTGACGGTAAATGCGGACTGCTGGTTATCAAAGGCCCCAATATTGGTGATAAATTTTTTATCGACAAAGAAGAATCTTTTATTGGCCGCAGTCCTGAATCAGATGTGCTTCTCGATGATATTACGGTTTCAAGAAAACATGTCATCGTACAAAAGGGTGAAAAAAACTGCAGGATCATAGACACCGGAAGCCTTAACGGAAGCTACCTTAACGGCAATATAGTTGAAGAGGCTGTCTTGCAGGATGGTGACCGGCTCCAGATCGGTAAATATATATTTCTTTACTTTTCAACATAATATTGGCCTGGCATGAGCACTGAAAAAACAACTGAAGATCTAACCATAGGCAAGCTTATAAAGGAATTAAAGCAGTCATATCCCGATGTCAGCAGCAGCAAGCTGAGGTTCCTGGAGTCTCAGGGTCTTGTAAAACCAAAAAGGGGTCTTAATAAATACAGGGTCTATACAAAAGAGGACATCAAAAAGATAGATCTTATTTTAAAGATGCAAAAAGATTTTTACCTGCCGCTGGAGGTGATCAAAAAGAAGCTTGATTCAACACAGTATCAGGATTACCTGAAAGATGATAATAATATGGAAAACCTTCAGCTGGATCTGGGAGATGATACAGAAAAAAATGAAAAAAACGGCTTTATCCCGGTAGAAGAAGCGAAGAAGCGACTGAAGGTCACGCGTGATCTTCTGGATGACCTGCTGGAGCATGAACTTATTGAATACAGGAAACATGATGGAAAAGTGATGATTAACAGTGCCGATACCGATATAATCCGGATGGCCAGGGAATTATCCAGATACGGCATACAGGTCAAGCACCTGAAGATGTTCGAAAATTTTGCCATAAGGCATGCATCTTTTATACAGCAGATAACCATGCCTCTTATGATATCCTCAAAAAATGAACTGCGAAGGAAAGGCAAAAAGGCTGCCCTTAAGCTGGAAAAGGAACTTTGCAGGCTGCATGAAATACTTTTAAAGAAGGAAAACCGGAAATTCCTGGAAAATAGTAAATGAAAAGGAATTTCTACATCCATTGCCTGTCATTATTTATAATATCAATCCTTTTTTTATTTTTTTTCCCGGGTGCCGTCTATCCAGATATCCATACCCCGGCCCCTTACAGCTCTTTCAATGACCAGGTACTCCTTACTGATGGCGGCACTGCCATATATGATGATCATATCGATATAGAGTCTTCAAATGCCATACTAATGGAAGCTGAAAGCGGCAGCATATTATGGGAAAAGAACAGCTCGGAACCGGTCTATCCAGCCAGTATCACTAAGATAATGACCGGAATACTGGCAATAGAAAATATAAAGGATCTTAACCAGGTCATTGAGATCTCCGGGAATGCCGCCGGCGCAAACCATTCTGCATTTTATTTCAATGAAGGAGACCGGATTACTCTTATCGATCTCCTGAAGGCAGCGCTCATAGCATCACATAATAATGCTACTATAGCCCTGGCCGAATATATCTCAGGCAATGACGGGGATTTTGTCGATCTCATGAACCTCAAAGCCAGGGAAATAGGAGCATATAATACCAATTTTGAGAATACTAACGGACTTGATTCCGATTTTCCCGGACACAAGACTACTGCTTATGACCTGGCTCTTATAGCAAAATACGCTATGGAAAATGAACTTTTCAGG
>CAZDXU010000242.1:0-3143 GCA_964509585.1 uncultured Actinomycetota bacterium
GGCATAAAAGCCAAATTCGGGGGAGCCTGCGTTCAGAAGCTGGACTGGAAGAACCAGACCTACCGGGACCCGCTGGAATCTGACCTTATTGACATGATAAGGCTGGGTGAAGCGCTTCCGGAAGTGGAAGTTGTGGGAAATCCTTATGTCTACTTAAAAGATGATAAAGGAAATGCAATTGATCCAAGGATGCAAAGAGTAAAGACTGCATCAATTGTGGCAAAATATACAACCAAGCCGGGCCCGACAGAGGTATGGAATGCAAAGGAATTAAAATACCTTATAGAAATAGGGACGGTTGTAAGGGGAAGCAGGAAAGCCTACTTTGAAGAGCCCTGCTTTATCACCGCCAAGGAGACTATTGCGCCCCTGATCCTGGAAGACCTTTCAGCAGAGACCCTTATAATGCTGGCAAAGAATGATCTGCCCTGCACCATAATACCCATGCCTATCTCCGGGGTATCGACTCCTGTCACCTTGATGTCAAATGTCATAATATGCAATGCCGAGATCCTGGGGGCCATGGCGGCACTTAAATCTGTAGTTCCTGAAGCCAGGTGTGTGGGTGGAGTGATATCTGGAAGTATGGATATGAAGACAGGACTGGCAAGCTTTGGCGCTGCAGAAGCCATACTTCAGGACCTTGCCATAGCCGAGGTCCATGAAAGACTATATGGATTTGATTTCGGTCTGGGTTCGGGATATTATGACGGCAAATATCCCAATACTCAGCATGGCATGGAAAAGACCTTAAAATATTTTGCAGCAGCTGCTACCGGAAAGGTGAATTTCCCGGTAGGTCTTGTCAACAGCGGCAAATGTTTCTCTGGAGAGCAGGCGGTCATCGATATAGAGAACCTCCACCTTATCGACAGGTTCCTGGAAGGATTCTCGTCAGATGATGAGGACGCTGCCCTGGATATAATCAGGGAAGTGGGAATTGGTGGGTCTTTTTTAAGCCATAACCACACCCTTGCCAATTATGCAAAGAACCTCTATGTTCCTGAGATAATGGACAGGACACTGCCTTCCAGGCTGGAAGAAGACATGAAAAAAGATATGGTCTTTCTGGCGCAGAGAAAGGTTGAGAAGATCCTGGCAAGGGATGACCTGTATAAAATAGACAGGGACAGGGAGAAGGAAATAGACAGGATAGTGGATAATGCCCGGAAAGAGCTGGCATAATCACAAAAATTAAAGGACTATTAAATGAACTCAAGAGAAAGAATCAGATCAGCATTAAAGCACAAACAAACTGAGATCCTTCCAATTGATTTTGGAGCAACCGAGGTAACCGGGATCCATGCAAGTGTTGTATCCAGGCTCAGAGATTATTACGGGCTTTCCAATGACCCTCCTGTAAAAATTATTGAACCATACCAGATGTTAGGAGAAATAAAAGATGACCTGAAACAGATCCTGGGAGCTGATTGTGCAGGTATTGCAAAAAGCACAAACATTTTTGGCTATGAAAACAAAGACTGGAAAGAATGGAGATTATTTGATGGGACTCCGGTACTGGTCCCGGGAAAATTTAATACAAGGATTGAACAGGATGGTTCGGTTTTCCAGTTTCCAGAGGGAGATAAATCAGCCCCACCCAGCGCAAAAATGCCTGCAGGAGGATTCTTTTTTGATATTATAATCAGACAGGAAATGATAGAAGAAGATGATCTAGAGGTAGGAGATAACCTGGAAGAATTTAAGATAATAAATAATGTAGAGCTTGACCTGTTAAAGGATAAAGCAGACAAGCTTTATAAAGAAACAGGCTACTCTATTGTGGGATCATTCGGCGGCACCTCTTTTGGCGGTGTCGGTATTTTGCCTGCTCCATCTCTAAAACACCCCAAAGGAATAAGAGATATACAGGAATGGTATGTTTCCCTGGTTATAAGACAGGATCATGTACGCAGTATTTTTGAGAGACAGTGTGAAATTGCGCTTATTAACCTTAAAAAAATATATGATGCTATCGGCAACAAAATAGATGCCGTTCTTCTAACCGGTGCTGATTTCGGTACCCAGAATGGTTTGATGATCTCAAAAGATATATATAAAAAATTGTTCAAACCATTTCATAAAAGAGTGAATAACTGGGTACATAGTAATACGGAGTGGAAGACATTCATGCATAATTGTGGTGCAATAAGAGAATTAATACCGGATATAATAGATGCAGGCTTCGACATATTGAACCCTGTCCAGATCTCAGCAAGCGGCATGGATCCGGTAGAGCTTAAGAAAGAATTCGGAAAGGATATCGTCTTCTGGGGCGGCGGAATAGATACTCAAAAGACACTGGCTCTGGGGAGTCCGGGAGAAGTAAAAAAGGAAACAGAAAAATTAATTGATATTTTTAGTGATGATGGCGGTTTTGTATTTAATACAGTACACAATATTCAGGCAAATGTACCAATAAAGAATATTGCTGCTATGGTAGAAATACTACAGAAATACAGGTGATTTACAAAACAGCCCTGCCTTTTCCAGATATAAAACATATTATATTTTATTGACAATATCATTTTTATAGTGTAGCTTCTGCACAGAAGCTAAGAAGTCCAGACTGGTATTAAATGCTCAACAATAAAAAAGTAATACTGCCCTATATCTTTTTTCAACTTTTAATACTTCATATAGTGCAGTTTGTCATCGGACCACTCATACCCCTGATATCGGAAGACCTGGGCGTAGGGCTAGACATAATAGGCATAGTAATTTCAATGGGTGTACTGGGATTATTCGTTTCCGCTTTTTTATCAGGTAATATTATCGATATATATGGGTTTAAAAACATACTGTATATCAGCCTGGTTTTTAGTTTTGCATGCAGCCTGGGGATATATTTTTCCGCCGGCTATATTTCTTTTATTATCTTTTACCTTATATTGCAGTTTGCATCGGGGATAATAATAGGATGCACCATTTCCCTTACAGGTTATATATCGCCAGATAACCGCGGCAGAAACCTTATAATTGTTATGATAGGAGGGGCTTCCGCAAATCTTGTCTCGCCACTGATAGTAACTTTTTCCCTATTAAGAAATACTGGATGGAGGGTAATATTTTTGTTTATAGCAGTGTTCCTGCTGATCTTATCAATAATCCTTTTTTTTATTAAGATCCCCCGGCCGCCCAGG
>CAZDXU010000243.1:0-6828 GCA_964509585.1 uncultured Actinomycetota bacterium
ACCGCCGAGGTGGAAAATATCCTGGCACCCATAGAGTCTCCCGAGGAACCGGTGACGGTGCTCCTTATGGGAAGGGATTCCAGGGATGCGGAATCCGAGATGGGAAGAGCCGATACCATAATGCTTCTCTATCTTGACCCCCGGAATTCTGCCGGGAGCCTCCTGTCTATACCCAGGGATACCCTGGTGGACATACCCGGCCATGGCCAGGATAAGATAAATGCGGCCTATGCCTATGGCGGCGAGGAGCTCATGGTAAGGACCATACTGGATTTTATCGGAGCAGATATCAACCATTATGTCACCATTGATTTCCAGGGATTTGTGGACCTTATAGATGCCCTGGGAGGAGTGGATATAACCATCGACCGCCCCCTGGTGGATGAAAAGAGCGGGGCTAACCTGTCTCAGGGGGAACATCATCTTACCGGTGAGCAGGCGCTGGCCTATACCAGGAGCAGGTCCACAGAACTGGGCGATATCGGCAGGATACAGAGGCAGCAGAACCTGTTTAAGCAGCTGGTGGACCAGAAGCTTAGCATCCAGTACCTGTCAAGCGTTCCCCATTATTTCAATATACTTATTGAAAACACCAGGACAGACCTGGATGTCCTGACCATACTAAGCTATTCCAAGGCCGTCCTGGGGTTTACCTCTGACAGTTTTGAGACCAGCATAATACCCACCCATTCCGACTGGATAAAAGATAATACAGTCAGCGTGCAGATACCCGACCAGGAAGAAGCCCGGGCCATGTGGCAGAGGATACAGGCCGGCGAACCGGCAAGCAGGTATAATGCTGAATATTTTGAAATAGACCCCATTAGCGATTCCATGACCGAGGAACAGGAGTATACTTACCGCACAAAGGTCAAAAACACGGGCGCACTTACCTGGAACCGCAATGGTACCAATCCCATATACCTGGGTTATCACTGGATAGATTTCAACACCAAGGAGATGGTAGTATTTGACGGTGAGAGGAGCATAATCTCATATGACGGGGTGGAAGTGGGCCAGGAGACAGAATTTGATATTAAGGTCATTGCTCCGCCGGAACCGGGCGAATATGTGCTGCAGCTGGACCTGGTGCATGAAGGTGTCACCTGGTTTTCATACCAGGGCGTGCCTCCGCTGGAAAAGTTTGTCTCTGTAGGCATCGGATACTCAGCCAAATACAGCGATAAGGGCAATACCCCCAACTACCTGGATCCCGGAGAAGAATTTGAAGTTAAGGTGGATGTAAGGAATACAGGCAACATCCTCTGGGAAAGCCAGGGCCGCGGCAGGATCAACCTGGGCACCCACTGGATAAACCGCGATACGGGAGAAGTGGTTTTATGGGACGGAAACAGGGGGCTGCTTGACTCTGATGTGGGGCCTGAAGGCGGGTCCTCCATAAGTATTATGATCCAGGCTCCGGAAAAGCCGGGAAGGTATATCCTGCAGTATGATATGGTACATGAAGGGGTCGCCTGGTTCTCGGAACAGGGCGTCATCCCCCTGGAGGTAAATATAGATGTGGGAAAGACCTTTGACATGTCTATTGTAAAAGTCACTTCCGTAGAGGTATTCAACGGTAACGGCATAGCCGGAGCTGCGGGAGAGGCAGAGGAAGCCCTCATGGTTCCGGGATTCAAGGTGTATTCCCTGGCCAATGCCCAGAGTTTTGATTTTGAGGAGACTTTCATCATATACGATCCGGACCAGGAAGAAGCGGCACAGCAGCTGAAAATAATCTTTGAAAATGCCGCTATATATGAATATAATAGCGACTGGGCCTATTATGAGAGTAAAGCTGACCTGATGCTGATACTGGGAAAGGATTATAAAGATTATTTAGAATGACACGGGACCGGTTAATCTGGAGCCACCCCTGTGTTATAATACCCAAGATGAACGGTAGATCTAACTTAAAAATATTTTTGCAGGTATTATTCGATGCCCTTATTGTCTTTGCCTCGTTTATAATATCTTTTTACCTCAGGGGGCAGATACAGCTTATCGGCAATGAAGACCTGTTCTCTCAGTACGGCAATTATATTGTCTGGTACACCATACTGGTAGTCTTTTTCAAGCTGGTGATGTTCTGGCTGTTCGGCCTTTACCGCAGGGTATGGAAGTATGCCTCGCTGAAGGACATGACAGCCATAATGGGTTCACTGCTGGTGGCCTCGGCAGTGCTGGTAGGGATATTTTACCTTTTAAGCTATCCCATAACCATATCCGGGCTTAATATAGAGTTTACATTCCCTTTCTTTCCCAGGAGTGTCTTTATAATAGACTTCCTGCTGTCACTTATCCTTTTGACCATCTCCAGGTTCTCGGTAAGGTTCTTTAATGAGCTCCGGTTTGGTAATCCCCATACCAGGAAGAAAAGGGTGCTTATAGCAGGAGCCGGGGATGCAGGCGAGATGATCGTCAGGGAGATGATCAGGCAGCGGGACAGCATATATGAGCCCGCGGGCTTCCTGGATGACGATCCGGTCAAGCAGAGGCACAGGATACATGGAGTCAGGGTCCTGGGTCCCCTGTCGGCTATGGAAGAGTTTATAAAGAGGTTAAGCATCGATGAAGTGATGATAGCCATGCCTTCGGTATCGGGAAAATTAAGGAAGGAAGTGGCGCTGAAGGCCAGGGAAGCCGGGGTAAATGCCAAGACATTGCCCACGCTGTATGATGTCATAGACGGAAGAGCCCACCTTTACCAGGTAAGGGAGATAGAAATAGAGGATATCCTGGGCCGGGAGGCGGTAAATATAAAGGCAGACAGGCTGAAATCAGAGTTCAAGGATAAAGTCATACTGGTTACCGGAGCCGGCGGCTCCATAGGGTCCGAGATATGCAGGCAGCTTCTAAGGTTTGAACCGGCCAGGCTGGTGCTGGTAGACCATTCCGAGAACAGCCTTTTCTATGTGGAGAACGAGCTGAATAATAATTATAGCTATACTGCCAGCATACCCATCGTTGCCAGCATCAAGGACAGGGAAGAGATGCAGGCAGTGTTCAGAAGATACAGGCCGGAGATAATATTCCATGCTGCCGCCTACAAGCACGTACCACTGATGCAGCTCAATCCGGAGGCAGCCATCCAGAATAATTTTATGGGCACCAAATCGCTGGCAAAGGTGGCCATGCAGTACGGAGTAAAGAAGTTCGTCCTTCTTTCCAGCGACAAGGCAGTAAAGCCCAGGAACATAATGGGCATATCCAAGCTCCTGGCAGAGAATTACCTTAAGGCCATAAACGGCAGCAGGGATACCAGGTTCACCATAGTAAGGTTTGGAAATGTCCTGGAGAGTAACGGCAGCGTCATAAACATATTCAAGGAACAGATAAAATCGGGGGGGCCGGTAAGCGTTACCCACCCGGATATGTCCCGATACATAATGACCATTGCCGAAGCGGCGCAGCTTGCCATACAGACTTCAATAATGGGGGATGAGGGCGAGTTATTCGTGCTTAATATGGGAGAGCCTATCAATATACTGGAGCTGGCCCGGAATATGATACAGCTTTACGGCATGACCCCGGACAGGGATATAGAGATAATATATACCGGTCCCAGGGAAGGCGAGAAACTTTATGAGGAACTGGCATCTGATGATGAAGAGCTAAAGCCCAGCAGCTTTGAGCATATCTATACCATAGAAGAAAAGGATAAGGGCAGGGTCTCCTGCGATGAGATGATAAATATACTTTTCAATATTGAAAGGCAGATGCAGCTCCATGATTATACTAATCTCTTCAAAGACCTGAGGAGGATCGTCCCTGATTTTGACGAGAAAGAAATGTGGTTTAACTTATGATGCGGGCAGCGCTAAAGAGATGCTTTGATATCGTCTCTTCGTCCCTGGCAATACTCCTTTTGACTCCTTTATGGATAATAATACCCATCATCATCAAGTTAGATTCCCCGGGAAGGGTAATATTCAAGCAGAAAAGGGTAGGAAGGGACAGCCAGTACTTCACCATGTATAAGTTCAGGTCCATGAAGGAAGGCGTACCCGATCTTCCCGCAGAAGAGGTGGAGGACCATGCCAGCATGTACACCCGGTTTGGGGCATTCTTAAGAAGGTTCAGCATTGATGAACTGCCCCAGCTTTTTAATGTCTTAAAGGGCGACATGGGCGTGGTGGGCCCCAGGCCGTCTCACCTGGGCCAGCACGGCCAGATAAGGATACGCCGGGAATGGAAGACAGACATAATGAGGCCGGGCCTTACCAGCCTTTCCATAGTCAGGGGGCGCGACGATCTCTCCATTGAGGAAAAGGCAGAGTTTGACAGGGAATATGTGTATGAGTCCTCACTTTTTATAGACATCCCCATAATAATGAGGACAGTACTTATAGTGCTTACGGGGAAGGGGTCTAATTGAATCCTAATCCTTATTATATATCCCGTCTCGTTTACCGATCTTAAGTACCAGGATAATCAATTCTTCTCCTTTGATATTATAGATAACTATGGATTTTGGAGAACTTATTTATTCCATCAATGAAAAAGAGAGAATAAGGTTCCAGGTGGATACCATAAACAGGTATATTGATTACAAGATGCTGCAGAGAAAAACCCTGGAACAGAATGACTATTTGCTCCGATAATTTGACTGGATTATTTTTTCTAGCTGAAATACCTCATCCCTGGTTAAAAAATTGAAGAATTCTTTGTATTTTCTTTCTGAAAGATGCCCATTATTCTGGAGGCAGAAACGTATAAAGAGATCTATCAATCTATCAGGCATGTCTACAGTATCCTGGACAGCTTTTTTTGTCTTATCATAGCTGGCAAGAAACTCTAACTCTTCTTTTAATGCTTTATCAATTGTTACCTCAATAAAAGAATATAAAGCTTCTGCCTGCGAGGTCATATCAATATACCGGTACCAGACAGCCGTATCATTAAAAACAGTTAAATTTCCATTTTCATCAATTGAATATTCTACTAAAGGTAAAAGCTTTTTTGAGTATTCTTCAAGAGAAGAATCATAATCCCCTGGATTTTCCTGCATGGCGGCTGAGACCGGGAAAATAAGCCCTTCAGGCGTAAAACCCTCCAGAGCCAGTATATTATGTATTAGAAAACGGTGTATGCGCCCATTCCCATCCTCAAATGGATGCAGGAAGACAAAGCCATAGGAAATAGCAGCAGCATGGATAACGGGAGAAACATTTCCGGTTTTCATTGATCCATGCGAAAAGATAAGACCTTCCATCAGCTGCGGCAGATCATCCGGCCCCGGGCTTATAAAATGTATTCTCTCTCTTTCCCAGGCGACTGTTTCTCCTACGAAATTTTGGTCTTTACGATAATCGGTATTTTTAAATCTTGGGTCAACAATACTATTTTGTATGTCGATCAGCCTGTCTTTTCTGCAAAAATCCTTCTTTTCTGCTGATTGAAGTAATGCAATAAAACGGTCAGTCCTTGTAGAAGAGGGTTTAATATGTTCTATTTCAAATGATGACCTTGTTTCTTTAGCATAAAGATACCCGAGAGCCCTTTTTAATAGTTCAGGCGAATAGCCGGATAATACATTAGAGCAGCGCTCCGAAAGACTTTCCCTTTCGAATCTGATCAGAATATCTGTCCGCCGTATTACCGGACAAAAATCCCTGCCGCCTAATAGATTGTTATGGATCCTCTGGCGGGGAACTTTAATAGCGTGAGATATTGCATAATACCTATCGGGGTCTAAAAGGTCAAAATAGTTTCCCAATGCAAGATCATCCACGGGAAGCGATCTGCCTGTCAGGAACTCGAATAAAAACCATATACTTCTTACATGTTTACCGGTATATTTTGACTGTATATATTCCAGCAGTTCTTTTTCATCGATCACGGAAAATATCTTTGCAAGAATTGCCAGATTTATCCCATCGTATTTTAATGCAAATTCAAGGTGATCTCCAACAGTATCACCTGGCCAGTATTTTGGAGGAAAGATCTCCTCAACTGTTTCATCGACAATCTTTTTTTGGCGGATACCGCGGGTCGTTACCAGGGATCTATGCCAATTAGGAATAACGTCAAGATGGTATCGGTTAATCAGCTCAAGGTAACCGGCCGGCCGATGTATCGCCCCTTTTTTATTATTATCTATCATTGATCTAGAAAAACAATTAGTTGACGAGAAATTTTATTATATTATAGCATAAAACAAGAAAAACAATTATTATTTTGTATTATATAAGATAAACTATTACAGAACTGGAAAAATCATTATTTTGGGAAATGCAGGGTAGGGACAAGTAAGGAAATCCTTTTAAGTAGTGCTTACGGAGAAGGGGTCTAATTAATAGACATCACCATGATCGCCTACATCGATAAGTAAGATCTTATTACCTTCAGATATAAGGTCCAGGCAGATCCTGTAATAGATATTTATAGATACTGCATAATGGCCTGACAGCTTTCCTTTTAATTTATGAAGTTCAAGTGAATCATGGAAAGGGTTCATCTCCAGAAGCTTCAATGTGTTTTCATATTGGGGGATAATGTCAGGGTGTTTCCTGGCAAATCTCTTCGCCCTTTTTATATAAGCATTTGTATATACTATCCTATACACCGGTTATTCTTTTTATATGTTCCTCTACCGACTCTTCAATAAACCTGCCATTTTCCAGGTCTTTCCTTGATTCTATTGCAGCTACTTCCAGCTCGCATTCACGCAGATGATTATATTGCTTTAAGGGCAGAACGATATATTCGGCCTTCCCCCTTACTGAGATAATAGCTTCTGTGCTGTCAGTCATCGCTTTCCTGATGGCAGTAACTCCTTTTGTCTTTAATTCATTAGCTGTTAAGATCCGTGTCATGATTATGCTC
>CAZDXU010000244.1:0-2039 GCA_964509585.1 uncultured Actinomycetota bacterium
AGTCGATATCTCAAGGTTCAGGTCATCCAGTGCATTAAAAAGCGCCGGCCTGAAGTCTTCATATGACCGGTTCCTGGTATCAAATACCAGCCTGAGGTAACCCTGGGGGACTTCAAAGCCCTGGGGAGGATTAAGTTCCTCAGTGTTCTGGCGCAAAACCCTGCTCTCCTCGATTATTTCCAGGAGACCGGCATCAAGCTCTTCCCTGGAGACATCTTTTACCCTGCTTATGGTATTGAAGAATTCATAGGAGAGCTTATTTGACTGCTGCACCAGTACCGATACCGAATTTATATAATCGGATATGGTAAGTCTTTCCTCTTTGGTAAGATCTCTTCTTCCCGACTCGCAGCTCCACAGGCCTGCTATCCAGCTTACTATAACTGCAGCTACGATAACCAGGATTATGAGTGTGATCACTGATTCTTTTCTTCCCTTGTGCTCCAAAGAGACCTTCCCAAAAGATTAAACTTGACTTTAAGGCTGCCCTGCTTCTCAAAAAACGGGTCACGGATTATTATACAAATGAACAAGTTAAAAAACAATCTGGTAAAGTCGTTTTTCAGTCTATATAATAGATTTTTTAGATAATCGGTAAAAGGTGGAAGGGCTATATAATAATAGCCGCGGATATGATGGCAATAAACAGGCTTAAGACAAGGAATAAAATAGAGGATAGATATAAGTGGGTGCTGGAAGATATTTATTTAAGTCTGGATAAATGGGAACATGACTTTGATAGTGTAAAGAAAGATCTTGACCGTTTTGCAGGTTTTTCCGGCAAACTTCCAGGTGAGCCCTCTATTCTTCCTGCTGTCCTGCAGGAATACAGCCTTATAATGAAAAAAACAGAGAAGTTATTTGTATATGCCCACCTGAAAAGGGATGAAGACAACTCAGACCAGGCATCACAGGCACTGATGGACAGGGCGAGGACGCTCCTGGTGGAAGCAGAGAGCATATGCTCTTTCCTGATCCCGGATATATTGAAAATAGATGCAGGAGAGCTAAAAAGACTACTGGCAGGCGATAAAAGACTATCCGACTATACTCATTACCTCAGGGACGTAATACGGAGGAAAAAGCATACTCTTTCAGCTGAAAATGAAAGGATACTGGCAATGGCCGGAGACATGGCTGCTTCTTCCCAGCTCATATTCGGCATGATAGATAATGCCGATATAAGTTTTCCCGCCATAAAGGATGAAGAAGGCAATAAAGTGGAGCTTACCAAGGGAAGGTATGCAAAATTCATGGAAAGCAAGGCAAGGAAGGTAAGGCGGCATGCCTTTAATTCATTATACACCACTTATGGAAAGCAGAAGAACACCCTGTCAGCTGCACTTAGCTCCAGTGTGAAAAAAGACCTTTTCTACAGCAGGGCAAGGAAATACAATACCAGCCTGGAAGCAGCATTATTTGATGATAATGTGCCTGTGTCTGTATACGATAATCTTATTGCTTCTGTATCCTCCAGGCTTGATCCACTTCACAAATATATGGGCCTGAGGAAAAAAGCATTGCAGTTAGACAGGCTTCACATGTATGACCTTTATGTACCCATTGTGGATGATGTAGAGTTTAAGGTATCCTATGAAGAAGCAAAGGAGATGGTACTGGCGAGCCTGGGCCCGCTTGGAGACGAGTATGTCTCGGTTCTAGGTAAGGGGCTTGCAGGAGGATGGATAGATGTGTTTGAGAATAAGGGCAAGACCAGCGGAGCCTTTTCCTGGGGCTGTTACGATACCCATCCTTATGTACTTCTAAATTATGAAGGGATAATCGATCATGTCTTTACCCTTACCCATGAGATGGGCCACGCCATGCATACATATTTTTCCAACAGGACCCAGCCATATATTAAAGCGGGATATAAGATATTCGTGGCCGAGGTGGCGTCCATATTAAACGAGATCCTCCTGACCAGGTACCTGCTGGACACCCTGGAAGATGAAAAGAAAAAACAGTATATACTCAATCACTACCTGGAGCAGTTCAGGGGCACAGTATACAGGCAGACCATGTTTGCAGAGTTTGAG
>CAZDXU010000245.1:0-10696 GCA_964509585.1 uncultured Actinomycetota bacterium
TGGATGGATCTGCCTGCCTGCTATCATGAAGTCCCCAGAAGTCTTGGTGCCCCTGTAACCCAGGTAGCCAAGATACCCTATTACCAATAGGTATATGACTACTATAACTGTAAATAACGGAATGTTCACTATTGTCTCCTTTCCTTGTGATTTATAATACTTCCGGGGTTACTTATCCCTGTTCCACATTATTGCACCGTATACTATGCAGAACACTGTTGATAACAGGCACAGTATATATGCCAAAAAAACTGACACTCCGGCAAAACCTAACATGATGCCTCCCTTCTTATTTTGTTTTTATATGTCAAACAGCTCCCCCGCCCGGCGCCGCAGGCGAAGACCTGTTAAGATATAAGGTCAGCTGCAGAGACTGATGCCGCTGTCTTTAAGTATATTTTCAGTCTCTTCGATATTGGCTACGGAAAGTACTATCTTTGTACCGGCTATGACATAGATATAATCAATATTTACGCCTTTTCCTGCCAGCATATCAAGGATCTTATGGAGTTCGCCCGGCCTGTCCTGGACAGTGACACAGATAACATCGGCGGTATGGGTGGTAAAACCCGCATCCTTTAAGGCCTGCCTGGCCTTTTCCACTTCGGATACTACCAGCCTCAGGATGCCGTAGTCCCTGGCTTCGGTAGTGGAGAATCCCTGCAAATTGATATTATTATCACCGAGGATCCCGGTGACATCGGCCAGTCTTCCGGTCTGGTTTTCCAGAAAGACAGTGATCTGTTTTACAGGCATATTGCCTCCTGCTGTCTATTTTATTATTTCCCTGCCCCTGGCAAAAGCATTTAGATTAAGCTCCAGGACAGGTTCCGGTAAAAGCTCCTCCAGGGCCTTTTCCCAGCTTTTGAGCTTTATAGGGAGAAACCGGGACAGGCTTCCTATAAGCACTATATTGCCGGCCCTTGCCTCGCCCAGCTCTGCTGCCTCTTCCGATGCCTTTACCAGGCTGAATGCTGAGGTGACTTCCCGGATAATTTCCGTTATGTCGGGGGGATATTTTTTATCCCCTATATGTACTGATACCGGTACTAATTCATGATCATTTATAAACAGGAAGCCGTCTGGCTTAAGCAGGTCCAGGTAGCGGACTGCTTCAAGCTTTTCCAGCGCCATTATTATGTCGGCCTTATCGATTATGGGGGAATACACTTTTTTGCCAAACCTGACACTTCCCACTACGCTCCCGCCCCTCTGGGCCATGCCGTGGACTTCCGATACTTTTACATCATATCCCTGTACCGTAGCAGCCCTGGCAAGTACGGTGGAAGCCAGTATTATCCCCTGCCCCCCCACGCCGGAGAACATGACCGATAAGGTGCTGCCGTCATCTATAGTCTTCCTGTTCCTTTCAAGGTAAGCCGAACTTTCTGTCTTTTCCTGTTTTCTATTATTGATATTGTCGTTTTTCATATAAAAATGTTTTTATAGACTAATAAAATAACTGTTATACTTGCTAAAAGCCTTTTATGATGAACTCCTGCAAATAATAGCATCCGTACGGCATATATCCACACATACCCCGCATCCGCTGCACTGCAGGCTGTTTATGGTGTAGGTATCGCCTGCCAATTCTATGGCAGGACAGCCGAATTTGATACACAGCCCGCATTTCTGGCATTTTTCCTGGTCTATGAAAACCTCATTTACTTTTGGTTTTTTCCTATCCAGGAGAACACATCTCTGCCTGGCCACTATCACTGACAGGCTTTCTAGCTCCAGGTGCTTTTTTACAGCATCTTCGAAGGCTTCCATATCATATGCATCTATTACTTCGACATTTTCTACACCGGCACCCCTGGCAATGTCCTCGGGATTTACTGTCACTGTCTCTTCTCCCATCAGTGTTATTCCCACGCCGGGATGCACCTGGTGCCCGGTCATAGCTGTTATCCTGTTATCAAGGATTATTATTGTACCGGTCCCCTTATTATATATATTGTCCACCAGCGGAGTCATGCCTGAATGGAAGAATGTGGAATCGCCTATTACCGACACTACTTTGCCCTTAAGGGAGGGATCTGCTTTTTCCATCCCCAGGGCCTGGCCCACTCCCGCTCCCATGCAGAGACAGCTGTCCAGGGAATCAAGCGGCGGCAGCACTGAGAGGGTGTAGCACCCTATATCGCCCATGACCTTTAATCTCAATTTTTTCAATATATGGAATACCGGCCTGTGGGGGCATCCGGCGCAAAGTACAGGTGGTCTCAACGGGAGTCCGTCCTGTATTTCCCTGATCTTTTTGCTCTTTTCCTCCGGTACGGACCGGATATCCTTGCTTCTCCCGGTGACCTTTCCCTCCACTTTCTTCAAATATGCCGGGCTCAGTTCACCATAAAGGGGGAAAAGCTCCTTCCCTATTATCCTAACGTCCAGATCCATAGACAGCAGCTGTTCCTCCAGGTAGGGCTCCAGTTCCTCGATCACCACTATATTGTCCCTGCCCCTGGCAAATTCCCTTATAAAGTCCTCGGGAATGGGGCTGGTCATCCCCAGTTTAAGGATGTCAAGCCCGGGAAATACCTCCATGACATACTGGAAGACAACTCCGGAAGTTATGATGCCCGTCTTATTGCCGGAACCACCGCCTCTGCAGACCTGGTTAAGCTTACTGTTGTTGGAAAGTTTTTTAAGATCCTCCCACCTCTCAAGGACTGCCTTATGCCTGATCCTGCCGAAGGCAGGTATCATCACATATTTCCGGCAGTCTTTCTGGTATTTTTTTATGGGTACTTCCCTTCTCGGACCTGAAAATACCAGGGACCTGGAATGGGATATCCTGGTGGTAGTACGGATTATGACAGGGGTGTCATATTCCTCGCTTATATCAAGAGCCGCTGCCACAAAATCTTTGGCTTCCTGGCTGTCTGAAGGCTCCAGCATGGGTACCCTGGCAAACCTGGCATAGTAACGGTTGTCCTGTTCGTTCTGGGAACTGTGAAGCTGGGGATCGTCTGCAGAGATAAGCACCAGTCCCCCGGTGACCCCTGTATAGGACAGGGTCATAAAAGGGTCTGCCGCCACATTGAGACCTACATGTTTCATGGCTACCAGGGTCCTGGCTCCGGCTATGCTGGCTCCGGTTGCCACTTCCAGCGCCACCTTTTCATTAACAGACCACTGACTGTATATTTCGGGATATCCAGCCACATTTTCCAGTATTTCCGTAGAAGGGGTGCCGGGATAGGCTGTAGCCACCCTTACTCCTGCCTCATAGGCGCCCCTGGCTATTGCTTCATTTCCGGTAAGTAATCTTCTTTGTTCAGTCCCTTTCAATAAATACCTTGTCCCCGGTTAAAAAGATAACTATAAGCTCTCAGGAAAAGTCTTATCCTGATATATGGTTATGCCCTAATAAAGATATAAATAATATAGTATATAAGGAAAGCAATAAAAGTAAAGGATTTATGGGGTTAAAATCCCCTTAATATTATATGCTTTTTAATATAATATATACCTGGACATGAAAAACCGTATGGACAAAAGAAGATCAGCTCCGGCACTTAATTACAGGTATTTTATCTATGCCGGGATTATAATCGCCCTCCTGCAGTTTTTGGCCCTCAAGACATTTTATGGCGAGCAGGAGGTTATCAAGCTTCCTGAAAAGCTTTTCCAGTCACCCGTCCAGTATCCCATGGAGGAGCTTATCCCCGAATCGGGCGGCGGTGCAGCCGGAGATGGATCCCGGATCATCGAAACGGGCGATGCTCCCACAGCATCAGAAGAGGTCCCGGAGGAAGGGTCCGAAGGGACAGGCAATGGAGAAGCATTGCTTACAGACATCCAGAAACAGATCGTGCTCAGGCTCCTTGAACTGGTAGAAGAAGACATATCATATGGTTATGAGACCTATCCGGAAACAGGATATCCCCCGGATGACGTATGGATATCAACCGATGTGATATCGATGGTACTGAATGATGTCGGGTTCGATCTCATGGAACTTATATTCAGGGATATGTCGGAAAATAAGCAGGATTATCCCATGGATATAAAGGGGGGAAGGGCGCCTATAAAGTATATAGATTTCCGGGATGTCTTTTTCCAGGAACAGTTTTTCAAGAGGAACGCGCTGGAGCTGCCCCTGGAGTTTGACAGGGATGATCCTAATAATCCTGTATTGTGGCAGCCCGGAGACATACTCTACTTCCAGTTCGATCCCGACAATCCCTACAAGGACCTGGGCGGTTTTGTATCACCCAGGACTAATGATGAGGGGATTCCCCTGGTTATCATGATATCAGCAGAACTGGAGAGCGTAAGTGAAGTGGATGTGCTTGAGGAATACACCATAGTGGGACATTACAGGTATCCTCCCCCCGAAGTCGACTGATCCCCTGGTTCTATCATATACCCTATTATCTGTCTCGGGCCTTCCTGCGCACTGCTTTTGACCAGCTGCTTATTTGAATACCTTGAATGGATTAAAATCCGTATCCCTGTCGTAGTGGTCTACTCCCTCTGCTTTTTTGAGGCAGCCTACTATCTTATATGTGACCGGGGTCAGCACTGTTTCCATAAGAACCTTGAATATATAATTTGATATTATTATGAGCAGCAGCAGGCTGTTTGGATATACACCAAAAAACGCCGCCATCACGAATATAATGGTATCCACACCCTGCCCGGCAATGGTGGAGCCTATGGTCCTGGCAGCCAGCCATCTCCCCCGGGTAAGGACTTTCATCCTGGCCAGTATATATGAATTGGTGAATTCGCCGGCAAAATATGCTATGAGTGATGCTGCCACTATCCTGGGAGTCTGGCCCAGTATGGCCATATAGGCTTCCTGCATTTCCCAGCCCTCTGCCGGCTGGATGAGACCTATAAGGCCCAGTATTGCCGACATCAGGAAAGCGCTGGCAAAGCCTATCCATATCACTCTTCTTGACTGCCTGTAGCCGTAGACTTCGGTAAGTATGTCCCCGAATATATATGAAAGGGGGAAAAGGATAGTACCCCCGTCAAAGGTGAACTTCCATATATCTATTATCTTGGTAGAAGCAATATTGGATATAAGCAGTACCGCCACAAACAGGCCTGTTATGAGGTCTATATATTTATATCTCCTATTTGCCGCGTTTTTATCCATATATGCGTCCTGTATGATGAAACGGAAAAATATGATAGAACAATAAGACCCATTTTGCAAACAGTGCCGCAGCTTAATCGTCCGATAACTTTTGTAATGGATATATATAATGGGTTATAATAGTAATATAAAAATAACCAATTTAATATAAACGGGGGCAGAGATGAATGATAAAAAAGATTTTGACAAGGGTTTTCTGGGTTTTGTCATCGGCGGGGCCGTACTGGGAGCCGTTGCCGGGTATGTGGTAAAAAAGGTGGGCCCAAAAAATATCATGGAGATGATAAAGCGCAAGGACATAATACCCCCGTCAATTACCAACCTGATGAATGAGTTCTCCCACCGGGAGAAATCGATGGATGATTAGAAGCAGTTTAATAAAAAGCCTCCCATTGATCCGGGAGGCTTTTTATTTTGTTTTTTAAGACTTGCTATTTGTTCCTGGGCATCTTCTTCATGACCATGAAATAATATACTATTGACGGTATATAGCCCAGCAATATTATTAATAAAAGCCAGACAAGTTTCATATTGTCTCCGCTGCCTGGAAATTCATCATTGCTTCTCTTGGCACAATCAACAATGGTCACAATCCATAATACAAAGAGAAGCAATCCGATTATGCCCAATATACCATAGCAAACAATCAAGAATACGCTCAATCCGGCGCCGACAGCATCTTCTGCGGTACAGCCGAAAAGCATCAGCGGTATAAGTGCGGCCAACAGGACCAGGGGGATCAATCTTTTCATCTTAACTCCTTTTTATCTATTGTATTAAAAATCTTATCAGGGTAATTGTAAATATTGACTGCATTAAATATATATTGTTTCTATTAATATATAAAGGCTTATTCCTGGTCTTCAAACATATCCCAGTCAAAATCGATAAATATTATAAAGGACCTGCCTTGTGATCCTGAGACCATCAGGGCCTGCCTTCTTTCATCCTTTACTGCAATCACGATATCACTGTCCTGGATCCCCGTCCCGGGACCCCTGAAGGCGTCTATCTGCCATCCCCTGCCGGTAAGCCTTTCATAATATGACAAAACCAGGGTCCTGGCATCAGGCGTGGAGTATACTATGATCCCCACATCCTGGCGGGTTATGCTCTCAGGAAGGTCTTCCAGCGCCTGCCTTTGGTCATCTGAAAAGGATACTCCATAGGTGGAGACCAGGTCGATTATCTTCTCTATGTCGCCGGTTACCTGGACCAGGGCCGCTGATCCCGGATAAATAAGCTCATCTATGACTACGCTTTCATCTATATTGTCCCCGGCCCAGACACTGAGCCCCGTTGACCTTTCAAAGAGTGACAGCAGGGGGCATACGCATCCCGAAACAATGAGTATTATTGCCAGTACCAGGGTGAATATCAAAAATATTTTTTTTATATTATTGACCACATTCATTATTTCCTTCTATTATATGCTGTTTATCATTTATTTAACTTCTTGATAAGCCAGGCCATATTCTCGCCCAGGTTACGGAAGGTATCCATACCCTCCTTATCGTCAAGTATCTCGCCCTTTTCCCTGCCTATACCCATATTCCAGTATATGGATCCCGGGATTATTACCTGGTTAAGCAGAAATAGGTTGTTTATCTGGTGCAGGGTCTCAACCGCACCTGCCCTCCTTACGGCTATGACACCTGCGCCTACCTTCCTTTTTAACAGGTTTCCTCCCGCCCGGGCGCAGTAGCCGCTCCTGTCTATAAGGGATTTTACCTGCGGTGTCACCGAACCGAAATATACCGGTGAACCTATAATAATGCCGTCACTCTCATACATCTTCTTCTGGCATTCATTTAAAATATCAGAATCGATTATGCACAGGCCGTCACCGGTCTTCTTGCAGGCTCCGCAGGCATTGCAGCCGTGTACCGGCTTTCCGGCTATATGAATAAGTTCCGTATCTATTCCTTCTTTTTCCAGGACTTCAAATACTGTCTTTATGGCCAGGTAAGTATTTCCATCTTCCCTGGGGCTTCCGTTAAAACCTACTACTTTCATGCATCCTCCATTTTGAAAATAATCATTTTAGATAGATCCTGGGGATCCTGTCTTTTATCATGCAGGTTACTTCATAATTTATGGTACCCATCATCCCTGCTATATCTTCTGCAGATATCCTGCTTTTGCCCGAATTCCCCAGAAGCACTACCTCTTCCCCGGTTTTTATGTCTTTTTCCCTGCATATGGCAGTTATGTCTACCATGAGCTGGTCCATGGTAATATTGCCCACCACCGGCGCTTCCATTCCGCTTATGAGTACTTTTGACCTGTTGGAGAGTATCCTGCTATAGCCGTCGGCATAGCCCACAGGGACAGTGGCTATTACCGAATCTACCGGGGTCTTGAATGTACCGCAGTATGATATGGCCTCTCCGGCACTGACTTTCTTTAAAAAGGATATGCGGCTCTTGAGTGTGAGTACCGGCCTCAGTTCCCGCACCATCCTTTTTGTATCTTCCGGAAGCCAGTTTTCCCATCCATCCGCATAAGGGTTCATACCGTACAGGCAGAGTCCGGTCCTTACCATATTATAGTGTGCCTCCCTGAACCGGAAATATCCAGCACTATTGGCAAGATGCATATTAATGGTACTTAAGTCCAGGGAATCGATCATGGCAAGCGACCGGGAAAACCTCTCCATCTGCAGAATGGTATAACCAGTGTCTTTCTCGCTGGCACAGGCAAGATGGGAAAATATGCCCTCGACTTTGAGGTTCTTCATGGAACTTATGAAGGATATTTCCCCTGCATCCTTCCAGTTTATCCCCAGCCGGTTCATGCCTGTATCTATATTTATATTCACGGAAGCTTTAACAACCTTACTGCCGGCAATATCCGAATACACTCCGGCAGATTCAGCTGAATTGACTGTCAGTATAAGGTTATTGTCTATGGCAGTTCCGGCAGCGGCAGCCGGGCATTCCCCCAGTATATGGATGGGAGCATCGATGCCCTCCCGCCTTAAAAGTATTCCTTCTTCTGCCAGGGCCACCCCCAGGGAATCTGCGCCATTCTCAAGGACTGTCCTGGAGACTTCCAGGGCTCCATGCCCATAGGCATCTGCCTTGACCACCGCCATGACCTTCACGCCCGGTCCTGCACGGTGCGATCTTACAAGCTGCAGATTATGGGCAAGTGCCGTCAGGTCGACCTCTGCCCGGGCAAACCGACTATCTTTTAACTGAGGATTATTCATCAAGATCTTTTTATTCCCTGATCATGGACCTTACTATATCAGACCTGGTCACTATTCCCACCATATTATCATTATCATCGGTCACCGGAAGCCGGTTGATATTGTGTCTTATCATAAGGTTTGCCGCTTCGCTTACCGGGGCATCCTCTCTGACTGTCCTTACCTCGGTGCTCATGACATCGCTTACTTTAGTACCCAGGTATTTTTTAAGGTTGTCTTTAAACTTATTAAGGCTTTCCAGGTATATGATGCTGTCCAGGAGTTTAAAATACCTGGGAAAATGCAGGTCCGAGTCTTTTACGATGAGGTCTCCCTCCGTGGCAATGCCCACAAGTTTCCCGCCTTTGTCCACCACCGGGACACCGCTTATCTTATTCTCTACCAGGATCTTTGATAATTCTTCCACAGATGCATCTTCCTGTACGGCTATTACCTCTGTTACCATGATATCTTTTACTGCCTGCTCTTCTGCCATACTATTTCTCCTTCTCATATTTTATTCTTTCTATTTTCAAAAATACTTCCTTTATGCCCTCCAGCAGGTCTGTGGCAATTAGTGATGTCCTGCTTGTCCTTTTGCTCATGATATCTGCTGCCAGCCCGTGTATATATGTCCCGCAGGCAGCAGCATGGAGCGGTTTCATCCCCTGGCAAAGCAGGGAGCCTATGATACCTGTCAGTATGTCCCCGGTACCGGCGCTGGCCATGCCCCAGTTCCCTGTAGGATTAATATAGCTTACCGGCAAGCCTTCATCAATACCGGTGGTGACAGTAGCAGCTCCCTTGAGCACTGATATGGCCCCGAATCTTTTACTGGCTTCCAGGTTTACATCCAGCCTGTCAGAAAGATCGATACTGTCCATCCCCATTATGCTGGAGAGTTCCCCGGAGTGGGGGGTTATCACTAGGTCGGCCTTTACTGTTCTACTATCTTCCCCGATCTCATGGGGTCCAGCCAGCGCCTGAAGTCCGTCTGCATCCAGGACAACCGGTATATCCAGCCTTTTTATAAGTTCCCTTACCAGGTGTATGGTACCGGCATCCCTGGATATGCCGGGTCCTATGGCAGCTGCATCCACATTTCCGGAAAGCTCCAGTATGTCTTCCAAACTTTCAAAATCAAGTGAAGCCATCTCTGTCTGCTGTACTGGATAGGTTATGACTTCAGTAAGTTTTTCCTCCATTATGCCGTTGAGCTCTTCCGGGCATACCAGGGTGACAAGACCGGCTCCCGACCTCAAGGCTCCCATGCAGGTCATGGCCGCCGCCCCGGTAAATCCCAGGGAACCTGCCGCTACCAACAGCTTTCCTACCCTGTGCTTATATGTCCAGGACTCTCTGGCGGGTATCATATCAGCCACCCATTCCAGCGTGGGTTCGAATATCTGTTCAAACCTTCCGAAATATTCCCCGGGTATGCCTATATCTATGACGCTTACCCGTCCGTTATAGGCTGCTCCCGGATAATTTACATTACCCACTTTTTTGCAGCCGAAGGTTATGGTCCTGTCAGCACATACAGCATCTCCCAGCACCCGGCCATTGTCGGAATCTATGCCTGACGGAATGTCGACCGAGTACACCTTTATACTTTCATTATACCTGGCGGCATAATTTATCATATTGATTATATCCAGGGCAGGCCTGCGGATCGGCCCCTTATGCAGGCCGGTACCAAAAATAGCATCCACGATAAGGTCTGTATGTTCCAGGTCCCTGGCAAGGCTATCCATATTATCCTGGTCCAGCTCTATGATGCTGCCGGCATATTTTTGTTTAAGCTCATTATAATAATGCGCTGAATCAGGGGAAAACTTTTCCGGAGGCACGATATGGAATACCATTATATTGTAGCCTAATTCCAGAAGGTGTAAAGCGATCACAAAACCGTCGCCGCCATTATTGCCGCCCCCGCATATTATTATCCCCCTGGGAGCCCGGCTGGGAACAGCATCCTTATAATCCGACACTATCTCCCTGGCCATGCCGGTGCCGGCGTTCTTCATAAGCCATTTGGAGTCTATGCCGCTGTCAATGGCCATCCTGTCGATCTGGGCTACCCGGCTGCCCATAAGGATCCTATTTAGGTGTTTATACTCTCCAGTCAATTTCAATCCCTGCCTTCAACTTCTGCATCTGACATCATTTTCCCATACAGGTCTTCAATATCTGATTTCTTTGACCAATAATCCATATATTCAATATCAAGATCCCCATATTGAAGCTCGTATACGCTCAGGGCATCTTCATATTGTTTTTTGCTCCCCCCGGATAGTTTTGACCAAATCAGTTTCTGGATTATGGTATCTTCAGGAGCAGATAAATATGCCTTGAAACCGAATATTTCTATCTTTTGCCTGCGGGCGAAC
>CAZDXU010000246.1:0-7438 GCA_964509585.1 uncultured Actinomycetota bacterium
ATTTTAAATCATATCTATTATAATATGTGTCTTAATGTTTGAAGGCTGTCAGGGCCGCTATTTAGGAGGATTTTTGAGTTATACCATAAAGAGCAAAAAGAAGACAGAAAAGAATAGGGTTAAGCTGGGTATCGAGATATCCCCGGGCTATTACAAAAAACAGGTAGGAAATGCCTACAGGGAGATCTCGAAGAAGGCAAAAATACCCGGTTTCAGGAAAGGCAAGGTACCGGCAAATATCATCGATTCCAATTTTGGGAAACAATATGTGCTCCAGGAGGCGGCCAGCCGCTCCATATCGGAACTATATCCGGACATCATAGAAGATTCCGGGTTTAAGCCTATTGATTATCCGAAGATAAATATATCCCAGATGGAGGAAGGCAAACCCCTGGGATTTGAAGCAGAGATAGAACTGGAGCCGGAAGTAACTCTTCCAAAATACAAAGGCATAAAAGTAAATGCAGTGCCGGCAGAAATAGGCGAAGAAGAGCTGCAGGCCCAGATAGATAATATACGCAAGAACTTTGCCTCCCTGGAGCCCGTAGAAGACGGAGGACCGGCTTCTGAGGGAGATTTCGTAACTATTGACTTTAAGGGGACGATAGAAGGCAAGGAATTTGAGGGAGGAAGCGCGGAGGACTATTCCCTGGAAATCGGTTCCAAAACGCTTTTCCCGGAATTTGAGGCCGCTATTTTCGGGATGAAGACAGGCCAGGATAAAAAAATATCCATTATTCTCCCGGAAAACATAGGTAATAGTGAACTTACAGGCAAAAAGGCGGAATTCGAGATCAGGCTCAAGGAGATAAAGAAAAGGGTCCTCCCCAGGCTGGATGAAGAATTCCTGAAGAACCTGGGGAAATATGATTCTGTCGATGATTTCAGGGGCCAGCTGAAAGAAAGGATGCAGCAGCAGAAGAAAAACCAGAGGCAGTCCATGATAATCGAGCAGATAATAGAACATATCTCCAGCAATATGAATGACAGTATCCCCGAACCCATGATAAAAAACAGCATGGAAAGGATGGAGAGGGAAATGGAGGAAGGCCTGAAGAAACAGAAGATGACGAAACAGGGATATATGAAGGCCTTAAACCTTACCCAGGAGCAATTTGAAAAGCAGGTCCGGGAAAGAGCAGAAAGACAGGTAAGGGATTACCTGATATTCAAAGCCCTGGAAAACAGCGAATCTTCGGCTATAAAACCCTCAGATGAAGAAATAAATAAAGAAAAAGAAAGCATCCTTTCAGGATACGAAAAGGATGAAGACAAGAATAAGGTAATAGATTATTTTGAGAAAGACGAGGCAAAAAAACAGCTGGCCGAGACCGTAAAAAGAAGGAAACTCCTGCAAAAGTTGGAGGATAGTGTCAAAGTTGTTGAAGAAGAGCCAAAAGCTGATAATATTGATGATAAGAAAAAAATATGGACCCCGGAAGAAAAGGAAGAAAAATCCAAAAGCGAGCTGTGGACGCCGGGTCCGGGGAAAGAAATGAGTGAAGATAAAGATGAATGACAGTATAAAAAACAATTACCTCATACCTATGGTCATAGAACAGACCAGCAGGGGCGAGAGGTCCTTTGATATCTATTCCAGGCTTCTCAAGGAAAGGATAATATTTCTGGGCTCAGCCATTGATGATAATGTGGCCAATGTTGTAATGGCCCAGATGCTTCATCTTGAAGCTGAGGATCCAGAAAAAGATATCCAGCTTTATATAAACAGCCCCGGCGGAGTGGTGACCTCAGCCATGGCTGTATATGATACCATGCAGTTTATCAAATCCAATGTATCCACTATATGCATAGGCCAGGCTGCCAGTGCGGCTGCAGTACTCCTGCTTGCCGGTGAGAAAAACAAAAGATTCTCCCTGCCCAATTCCAGGGTAATGCTGCACCAGCCCTCCGGCGGAGTCTCGGGGACAACCCTTGATGTGGAGATCCATGCCAGGGAGATGCTGAGGATAAGGGCTGTTTTGAACGAGATAATCTCCAAACATACCGGCCAGGATATAGAAAAGGTGGAAAAGGATACCGAGAGGGATTTCATACTCAATGCCCAGGAATCAAAGGATTACGGCATAGTCGATGAAGTCATATTTAAAAAATAGATAAGCAAGCAATAAATAGGAGGGTGGTAAATTGCCCCGGGAAAACGGAAATGAAAAAAAAGAATTCCTGAAATGCTCTTTTTGCGGCAAATCCCAGAATCAGGTGAAGAAACTTATTGCCGGACCAGGAGTATATGTCTGCAATGAATGCATAGATCTATGTAATGAGATAATCGATGAAGAGCTGAAGGACGATATAGAGACCAGCTTCAAGGAACTGCCCAGGCCCAGGGAGATATATAATATACTGAATGATTATGTAGTGGGGCAGGAGCCGGCAAAAAAGGTCCTGTCTGTAGCTGTATACAACCATTACAAGAGGGTAAGGTATGAAGATACGCCTGGCAGCAGGGATGATGTGGAGCTGGAGAAAAGCAATATCCTTCTTATAGGTCCTACAGGATGCGGGAAGACCCTTCTGGCCCAGACACTGGCCAGGATACTCAATGTGCCCTTCTGCATAGCCGATGCCACCTCGCTGACAGAAGCTGGTTATGTGGGAGAGGATGTGGAAAATATACTCCTGAAACTCATACAGGCAGCGGATTTTGACATAAAAAAAGCTGAGACAGGCATCATATATCTTGATGAGATAGACAAGATAAGCAGGAAATCCGACAACCCCTCCATTACAAGGGATGTATCCGGTGAAGGAGTCCAGCAGGCGCTGCTGAAGATACTTGAAGGCACCGAGGCCAATGTGCCCCCGCAGGGGGGGAGGAAGCATCCCCACCAGGATTTTATCCAGATAGATACGTCAAAGATCCTTTTTATCTGCGGAGGCTCTTTCGGTGGCCTTGAGAATATAATAGAGACCAGGCTGAATAAAAAAAGCATAGGGTTCATATCCGAGAAACTGCCCAGAAAGACAGAGAAGATAGATGTCCTTCTTCCCCATGTGATGCCTGAGGACCTGTTGAAATACGGGCTCATACCTGAACTTATAGGAAGGCTGCCGGTAATATCCACACTGTCTAACCTGAACGAAAAGGATCTGGTCACCATACTGACCGAACCAAAAAATTCACTGGCAAAGCAGTATAAAAAGATGTTCAAGATGGATGATGTAGATCTTGAGTTTACCCCTGATGCCTTTAAGGCGGCAGCCCAAAGGGCCAATAAGCTGGGTACTGGCGCCAGGGGACTCAGGGCTGTCATGGAAGAAGTCATGCTGGGTATAATGTTTGAGATACCCGACCGCCAGGATATAAAAAAATGTGTCATAACCAGGGATATAGTGGAGAAGAAGATAGAACCGGGATTATTTATTGATTCAGAAGAAAGCAGATACCTGAAAGATGAAGAAAAATCCGCCTGATCTGGATAAGGGGATCGAGGGTAAATACAGCCCCTCATCATTTGAGGGTAAGATATACGGCTTCTGGGAGAATAATGGCTATTTCCATGCCGAAGCAGATAGATGCAAAAAACCTTTCAGCATGGTCATCCCTCCGCCCAATGTTACAGGATACCTCCATGTAGGACATGCCCTCAATAATACACTGCAGGATGTCATCATCCGTTATATGAGGATGAAGGGCTTTAACACTTCCTGGATACCGGGAACTGACCATGCAGGCATAGCTACCCAGAATGTAGTGGAAAGATCCCTGGCAGAAAAAGGACTCGACCGCCACCAGCTGGGAAGACAGAGATTTATAGAGGAAGCCTGGAAATGGAAGGATAAATACGGGAGCAGGATAATCTCTCAGCTTAAATCACTTGGATGCTCCTGTGACTGGGACAGGCTCAGGTTCACCTTTGATGATGATTATGTCGATTCAGTTACCACAGAATTTATAACGCTTTACCAGCAGGGCCTCATCTACAGGGGCGACTATATGATAAACTGGTGCCCCAGGTGCAGGACAGCCCTGTCAGATATAGAAGTAGAGCACAGGCAGAAAAAGGGAAAACTCTGGGATATAAAATACCCCCTGATAGACCAGAAGACGGACAGGCCGTCAGCCAGTGAATATATAATAGTATCTACCACCAGGCCGGAGACGATGCTGGGCGATACGGGAGTAGCTGTAAATCCAAAAGATAAAAGGTATGAAAAGTTAAGGAAGAGGTCCGTCTTCTTGCCGCTTGCGGAAAGAATAATACCTGTGGTGGAAGATGATTTCGTGGATATGGAATTCGGTACCGGAGCGGTAAAGGTGACCCCTGCCCATGATCCCAATGATTTCGAAATAGGTAAAAGACACGGACTTGAAGAAATAAATATATTGGCCGAGGACGGTACCCTCGATTCCAATTCCGGAAAATACGCCGGACTTGACCGCTATGAGGCCAGGAAAAAAGTACTTGTAGACCTTGAATACGGGGGTTACCTGGCGGGCTCCTGCGGACATGTCTCCTCGACAGGCATATGTTCCAGGTGCGACACCACGGTGGAACCCAGGATATCGACCCAGTGGTTTGTATCCATGAAGGACCTGGCGGAACCAGCTATGGAAGCGGTCAGGGAGGGCAGGGTAAGGATAATCCCCGGGAAATGGGAGAAGCTTTATTTTGACTGGATGGAGAATATCAGGGACTGGTGCATTTCCAGGCAGTTATGGTGGGGACACCGCATACCGGTATGGTACTGCAGCTGCGGCGAGATGGTGGTAACTGCCGAAACACCACGGAAGTGTCCCCAATGCGGCAGCACGGAACTCAGGCAGGATGAGGATGTCCTTGATACCTGGTTCAGTTCATGCCTCTGGCCTTTTGCCGCCCTGGGCTGGCCGGAAAGCACTGAAGATTTGGAATACTTTTTCCCCACTGACGTGCTTATAACTGCCCATGATATTATTTTCTTCTGGGTGGCCCGGATGATAATGATGGGACTTCATTTTATGGACGATGTCCCTTTCAGCCAGGTATTCATCAATCCCCTGGTCAATGATGCTTCCGGCCAGAAGATGAGCAAGTCAAAGGGTAATGTGGTCGACCCCATGACCATAATAGATGAATACGGTGCCGATGTCCTGAGGTTTACCCTTACCTCTCTTACAACACCGGGAAGGAACCTTCTTCTGGGTGACGAGAAGGTAGAGGGTATCAGGAATTTTGCCAACAAGATCTGGAACGGCGCCAGATTCGTTATTTCCTCCATAAAGGATATTTCCCCGGATACGGGCAGCGGTACTTTCCCGGATCCTGTTAAAACGGGATTTAATCTATGGGACAGGTGGATACTGTCCCGGCTGGACCATGCTGCCGGGGAAGTGCAAAAAAACTTAAGATGTTTTAATTTTTCCCAGGCTTCAAGGATCCTTTATGATTTTTTCTGGAGCGAGTTCTGTGACTGGTACCTGGAAGCTTCCAAGCCCAGGCTCTACTCGCCGGCAGATGAAAGCGACCGGAAGACCTGCCAGTATGTCCTGTGGCATGTCCTGGAAAAATATCTAAGGCTTCTGCATCCGTTCATGCCCCATCTGACAGAAATGATCTGGCAGAACCTTCCTCATAAGGGTGAGAGTATAATGGTCTCCAGTTTCCCGGTACCGTCTGAAGACGGGACCGATCATAAGGTGGAAAAGACCATCAGGCCGGTATTCGATATTATCAGCGAGATAAGGAAGGTAAGGTCCGAGCTAAAGATAAATCCCGGGGAAAAGGTAGAGGTCCGTCTTAATACCGAAAGGGATGGACTGAGGAGGGCAGTGGAGGACAACCTCCGGTTTATATATCAGCTGGCGGGAGTGGAAAAAATCGGTTTTGCCAGCGCAGAACATGAGAAAGGATATATAAAGACAGCCGCCGGCGGTTTTGATATCTATATATACATATTGGAAGCAGTTGATATAGACCTGGAGATACAGCGGATAAACGATGAGATCAAAAAGAACTGCCTGATTATGGAAAAAAGCAAAAAGAAACTTGAAAATCCCGGATTTATGGAAAATGCTCCCAGTGAAGTCATAGATAAAGAGAAGAATAAACTCAAACAGTCGCAGGAAATAGCAGAAACACTTACCGGGCAGCTGGACAAGATGGTAAGGATCAATAAGTAGTAAAGCAGGTTCAATTGGATTTTAAACAGGCCGCCAGATACCTGGATGATGCTCTTGTGTTCGGTATAAAACCCTCCCTGGACCGCATAGAGGCCATCCTCGTACTCATGGGTTCACCCCAGAAAGAGACCGACTATATCCATGTGGTGGGAACCAATGGAAAGACATCCGCCACCATCATGCTGGCAGCAATACTTAAAGGTATGGGCTATAAGAGCGCTTATCATATCTCCCCGCATATAGACAGCTATACCGAAAGGATATGGCTGGACGGCAGGCTTATATCAGAAGACAGTTTTGCCAGGGCTTTTAACCATATGTATCCATATATAGAAAAGGTAAACCGCATGGACCTGGGGGGTCCCATAACCCAGTTCGAGATTATAACCGCACTTACATTCATGATAGCCAGGGATGAAGGCATAAAGGTAATGGTGCAGGAAGCAGGCATGGGAGGGCGATGGGACGCTACAAATGCCGCCCATTCCTGTGTAGCAGGACTTACGGGAGTGAGTCTCGAGCATACCCACATATTGGGAGAGACCATTGAGGAGATCGCCCGTGAAAAAGTTGAAGTCATAAAAGCCGGAGCCCGGGCAGCCACTATCTCCACCGACACCAGAGTGCTTGATATCTTCAGGCAAAAAGCAGATAGCGTGGGAGCAAAACACTATGTCTACGGAGAAGATTTTGTGGCCGCTGCCAAAAGATCTCCGGGTATTTTCGGCTGGGAGGTAGATATCGAAGGCATACGGGGAAAATACCGGGGCATAGGCCTGCCTCTTCCGGGAGATTACCAGCCGTTAAACCTGGCCCTGGCAGTCGCCCTGGCTGAACTCTATATGGACCTGGAAGGCAAGAAACCTGATCCCGGGGCCATAAGGGAAAGCCTATCCGGCATATATGTAAGGGGCAGGTTTGACATACTGAAAAATGATCCCGTGGTCATAGCCGATGCCTCCCACAATCCCGAGGGCACGGAAAAATTCTGCCGAAACATAGAGGAATACTTTCCCGGAAGGAAAAAGACAATAATATTTGCTGTCCTTTCCGACAAGGATTATAAAAGCATGATAAGGGATATTATGGGAATCGCCGACAGGCTCATACTTACCTTCAGCGGCGACAGCCGCAGCCTGGCCCTCCAGGAGCTGGAAAAAGAGGTGCTGGCAGCAGGTAAAAGAGATAAAGATGCAGGACTTCCCGGGGAAATACTGATCATGGACACTGTGGAAAATTCTTTAAATTATGCATTAAAAATTTCAGGCACTAATGATATCATATGCATTACCGGTTCCATAACCAATCTGGAACATG
>CAZDXU010000247.1:0-2310 GCA_964509585.1 uncultured Actinomycetota bacterium
TCCCTTATCTCAGAGGAGACCATTCCTTCCATGCGGCTGGAATAAAGATGTTTCCAGTAATCAAATGTTATCTTCTTGCTCATAAACAAAGTAAGGACCATTCTGCCGGCAGGACAGGTATAGTCATCAGGTAATAATAAAATATTAATATATATTAAAACCGTTAAAACTTCAAAACGGATTTTAAAGGTAATAAACAATATGATTAAATGATATAATAAACCGAAAATATCAACAGTGGGGAAGTTTTTTAGGCCATGGTTCCAAAAGTAGTAATAAGGGATCTTTCCGCTCACAGGCTCTACCGTACCAATATAAAATGTATCAGGTGCAGTTTCTGGTTTGATCAAAGCCGCATCAACCTCCTTGATGAGATAATGGGTATAAGGAATTATGCCGATCTCAAGTATTTCCTGCACAAAAGACTTTCAAGAAAAATATACCAGGAAAAAGACAGTAAAAAACTGGTCAGCTTTTCAGAGAACGGCGGAATAGTAAAAGGCGCCTTTAAAAATAAAAGATGCATCGGCATTATAATCGCAGGTGATCCGGAGCTGTTTCCCAAACTGCGTTCTTTCAGGGTGTTCCCGCCGGATCCGGAAAGCACTTTCCTGGGATGTATATACGTAGAACCTGATATGAGGGGCTCCAGAATAGAAAAGATGCTCCTTTTGGATCTTGAAAAGGACCTGCTTTCAAAAAACATTGCAGCTATCGAGACTATCGGCAAAAGGTTTGATGATGATATGGAAAAAGAGGAATTTGAGAACAGCCCCCTGGTATCTTTCAAATTTTTAATAAACAATGGTTTTTATCTAAAAAAAAATGACGAACGCTACCCCCTCCTCAGGCTGGACCTGAAAAGCATTGCCGGCGATCTTTCAAAAGAGGCGCTTAGAACCGAGGAAATCGACTGCAGGAAGGCAGCAAGGCAGCCTGTTATAATGAGGGAAAATAATAAATAGGCTGTTTAAAAAAAATATATACAGACATATAATACTGTATTTGGAAAGATTGAGATATTACAAGATTATCCCGGCATGATAAAGAATCAGCCGGCTGGAAAAGAGAAAACTAATGGATATTTATGAAGAATCCCTGGAAATGCACAAAAAGTATAAAGGCAAGATCGATGTTGTCTCAAAGGTGGGCGTAAATGATGAAAAAGACCTCTCCCTTGCCTATTCTCCCGGTGTGGCCCAGCCCTGCAGGGAGATATCCAGGGACCCTTCGACCCTGAATACCTACACTGCCAGGGGCAATATGATAGCTGTAGTCTCAGACGGCTCAGCAGTACTGGGGCTGGGCAATATTGGTGCCAGGGCCGCCCTTCCGGTAATGGAAGGCAAATGCGTTCTTTTCAGGGAGTTCGGCGGCGTAGCTGCCTTTCCCATCTGCATAGACAGCCAGGACACGGATACCATAGTAAATACGGTAAAGCTGCTTGAACCATCCTTTGCCGGGATAAACCTGGAAGATATTGCTGCTCCCAGGTGTTTTGATATAGAAGCCAGATTAAAGAAGGAAACAGAGATGCTTACCTTCCATGATGACCAGCACGGTACCGCTATTGTAGCCCTGGCAGGACTTTTTAATGCCTTAAGGATATATGATAAGGATATAAGGGATACAAAGATAGTCATAAACGGTGCCGGGGCAGCCGGTACCTCCATAGCCAATCTATTGAATTATATTGATGTAAATGATGTCATCATGTGTGATTCAAAAGGCATAATCCATCAGGGCAGACCGGATCTTAATGTATACAAGCAGGAACTGGCTGAGATGACCAATATACACAATATAGAAGGAAGCCTAATAGATGCAGTAGCCGGTGCCGATATATTTATAGGGGTGTCTGCAGCGGATGTCCTTACTGCCGAAATGATAAAGACCATGAAGGAAAAACCCATTATCTTTGCCCTGGCAAACCCTGAGCCCGAGATAGATCCCGGTCTGGCAAAAAAGGCAGGAGTAGAGATAATGGCAACCGGCAGGAGCGATTATCCCAATCAGGTAAATAATGTACTTGCATTCCCCGGCATATTCAGGGGAGCCCTGGATGCGGGAGCGGATGAGATAAATATTGAGATGAAGCTGGCAGCGGCAAAGGCTATCTCTGATATCATAGCCAGTGAAGCCAGACCTGATTATATAATCCCCAAACCTTTTGATCACAGGGTCATGCCGGCAGTGGCAGCGGCAGTGGCAGAGTCTGCAGTGGCCACCGGATATGCTGATCCCGGCATAGATGTGGAAAAGATAAGAAAAAATGCTGAGAAGATCGCCGGCAGCGGGAAATAGGTCTGC
>CAZDXU010000248.1:0-4572 GCA_964509585.1 uncultured Actinomycetota bacterium
CATAGATGCTACATCATTAGCAGAAAAGCCTTTTTTGCCGCTTAGTCTTTCTTCTTCAACAGATACAAGATTTTCTCTTAATCTCAGCATGCTCTCACGTCTTGCAAATGCTTCAATATCCATAACGACCAGGTCACCCTTTCCGTTTTTTGTAAGATAAACAGGCCTACCAGATCTTTTACAAATTTCAGAGATTTCATTATAGTTTTTTCTTATTGCTGCTGACGGCCTTATAGTTATCACTTACGCTCCTTTGATAGCATTTTATTACACTTATTGTATCTAAATTATACTACTGAGCTCAATTATTATAAATCATAAAATTTAATATCTAAAATCATCTTAATTCTTTTTCAAATATTTTCTTTCCTCTCCTGTAGACAGGTATGGAGCGCTTTGTATCATGGAAGATCGGATTTCATTATTATAAGGATATCAAAATCATATCTCAGACTTTAATAGTATTATCTGAAAAACCTGTTATCAATATAGTCCAGTCCGGGGATCAAATAAATAAATTATAATCCAAATTGTAAATATAGTTATCGGCAATATCTCATGTCTTATACTTGTATTTATAGGTTCGGCTTCAGCAAGATTTTTGTGGAAAAACCTTATTACTTATGATTAAATCCCAATCATGAGCGAAAAAGATATAATCGGAAGAAGTAAAAAAGCCCAGACCATAGAATCCCTAAAAACTGACTTAAAAAGGATCGGAGTCCGTGGCGGTATGACTGTTTTAGTCCACTCTTCCATGAGTTCAATAGGATGGATATGCGGAGGGGCCGTGTCTTTTATTCTTGCCCTGGAAAGTATATTAGGCAATAGCGGTACACTGGTGATGACGGCGCACTCAGGCGATCTTTCAGATCCGGCCCAGTGGGTAAACCCGCCCGTTCCAGAGAATTGGTGGAAAACTATAAAAGAAAATATGCCGCCTTTTGATCCTGATATTACGCCGACCAGGGGGATAGGACAGATACCGGAAGTATTCAGGAAGCAAAGGGGAGTACTGAGAAGTGATCATCCCCAGGTGTCTTTCTGTGCATGGGGTAGAAATGCTGAATATATAACTGGTGACCACAGCCTCGAGTATGCACATGGTGAGAAGTCTCCCCTGGCAAAGATATATGAACTTGATGGGCATGTGCTGCTGGCGGGCGTAAGGCATGAGAATAATACATCTCTCCATCTTGCAGAGATAAGGGCTGATTATCCCGGCAAGGAAGAAGAGATACAGGGCATGCCTTATATGGATAATGGAAAGAGGACATGGAAAGAGGCAAGGGATATAAAAAGTATAACTGATGATTTCAATGACCTGGGCGATGCTTTCCTTAAAGAAAAAAAAGATGTCATAATGGTTTCAGATATCGGGCAGGCTGGCTCACAGTTTTTCCGCCAGAGAGAACTGGTAGATTTTGCCATAAGGTGGATGAAAAACAACAGGGGATAAAAAGTGGATGATCACCAAAACAAAATTATTATCAGAAAAGAAAAATCCCTGGATATTGATAAAATAACCCATGTTACCGAGGAAGCATTTAAAGATAATGCCTATAGCAATATTACAGAGCCATTTATAATAAAGGGGCTTAGGGAATCAGGCGCCCTTACCATATCACTGGTTGCAGTAATAGAAGGGGAAGTGGTAGGTCATATTGCTTTCTCGCCAGTCAGCGTCACGGACGGCAGCAGCGATTGGTATGGTCTCGGTCCCATATCGGTATTGCCTGGATATCAAAACCTGGGCATAGGCAAAGCAATGGTCGAAAAAGGCCTTTCCATATTAAAGGTGTTTGGCGGCAAGGGCTGCATCCTGGTGGGGGATCCCGGTTATTATAACCGTTTCGGTTTTAAGGCTATTTCCGGTCTTAGCCATGAAGATGTGCCCTGCAGATTCGTTCTTGCCCTGCCTTTTGAAGAAAATAACCTTCCCCGGGGAAATGTCGAGTTCCATAAGAGTTTCCAGGCAAAAGGATAAAAAACTTTGAAAATTATCGTTTGAGATTAAAAGCGCTATGCTGTTAGGGAGCGGGTTACCCCTGTTTTTGGTTGAGAACCTGATATCAATGGTGCCGAAGGCCGGGATCGAACCGGCACGAGCCTCGCGGCCCACTGGATTTTGAGTCCAGCGCGTCTGCCAATTCCGCCACTTCGGCACGGTAGAAATAATACAATTAATCATACCTATTATCAAGATATTATATACTGGCCTGGATGCAGATCCAGGCTTCTTATCCTTATATTTAAATTTTAGTTAATGATATAATGTAAAACATTGTTATAATGTCAATAATATATAGAAATTGTTAAGATCACTGGAGAAATATAAGATCTGTAAACCATTATCCTGTATCAAAAAACAGCTGCAGCCCGGAGCCTCATGACCCAAAAAATAGTACTGATAGATTCCAATAATATTGCCTACAGGGCATTTTATGCACTCCCGGACACCATAATAACCTCTTCGGGCGTTATGACCAATGCCGTGCTGGGCTTCACTAATATGTTCCTCAAGATAGTGGAAGATCAGCGGCCTGACAGGGTGGTATGCGCATTTGACAGCAGGGGGCCCACATTCCGGCACCGGATGTTCGAGGAGTATAAGCTTCACCGTAAAAAGATGCCTGAAGAACTACTTGGCCAGCTGCCTCTCATAAAGGAGGTAATGGAAGCATTCAGTATAAGCTGCATAGAGATGGAAGGAATGGAAGCTGATGATATACTGGCAACCCTTGCCAGAAACACAGCTGAAAGCGGGGATGAGGCCGTCATAGTCACCGGGGACAAGGATATGCTGCAGATGGTATCCGGCAGGGTCAGTGTATTATCCTCCAAAAAGAGCATAACCGATACCTTTATTTACGGTCCGGAAGCTGTCAGGGAGAAGATGGGCGTAGGGCCGGGATCGGTAAGGGACCTTTTGGCTCTCATGGGAGACAGTTCGGACAATATACCGGGCGTACCCGGGGTCGGCCCAAAAACAGCGGTCAAACTCATAAATGAATTCGGCAGTCTGGAGGGCATATATGAGAATATTGCTAAGATAAAGAGTGTCAAACTGCAGGAGCTGCTTGAGGCAAACCGGGACCTGGCAATGAAAAGTAAAGAGCTTGCCACATTGAAAAAAGACCTTGATATAGACAGGGAATTGATCGAAAGGAGCTTCAGGGATATTGATATCGGAAGGATAAAAGATGTATTTGGCCGCCTGGAATTCGGGAACCTGTTAAAGAGGCTGCCGGGATATGCCGGTCTTATGGATATTGCAGAAAGCGGCGGAGAAGCAGCTGGTCTGGAGCTTCCTGCACTGGAGCTGGAAAGATCCGGGGACGGTACTATACCGGGCCCGGTAAAAGACCAAATATATTTGATGCCTGCCGGTCCTGGTGCTTCAGACATACTGGTCTATACCGGAGGGGAAAAAGCATTCCTGGCAGATGCCGGCATACCCGGGGAAGAAAAGGCATCAGGAGCCTTAAGGGCCATAATGGAAGACAGTGATATAAAAAAGACAGGCATCCATCTTAAGCAGGTAATAAAGCTTTTTTTGAAAAATGGTATAAAAGTAAGGGGGAGGCTTTTCGACCTGGAGATCATGTTTTTGCTGGTGAACCCGCTAAGATCATCAGCGGATATGGCCGGGATGTCTTCCCTTATCCTGGGCATGGAAATGGATGATATCAGGTTTCCCGGCAGCGGAAAGGAAGATACCGGCGATACCCAGATGTCTCTTGACTTTGCATCCCCCGGCGCCGGGGAAGATATAGATACAGAAAAATATGGACAGGTGCTAAAGGAAGCCGCCCTTCTTGATGAGCTGGGAAAGAGACTGGTAAAAAAGCTCCAGGAGAACGGGCTGACCTGCCTGTATGAGGAAATAGAGGAACCCATGATAGGGGTACTGGCAGAAATTGAGAATAAAGGTGTGGCCATAGATAAGGATTATCTGGGCCGCCTTATAAAGGAATATGATATCCACATAAAAAAACTTACTGAAGATATATATGATATATGCGGAAAGCAGTTTAATATAAACTCATCACAGCAGCTGGCGGAAATATTGTATGAAGACCTGGGACTGCCTTCCCTTAAGAAGACCAAGACCGGGTTTTCCACTGACGCTGCCGTCCTTAAAGCCATAAGGGGGACATCTCCCGTGATAGACAGGATACTCGACTACCGGGAAAAGACCAAACTCAAGAATACTTATGTGGATGTGCTTCCACGGCTCATAGACCCTGTTGACGGAAGGCTGCATACCAGTTATAACCAGATGGGGACTACTACCGTCAGGATAAGTTCCAGCGACCCCAATCTGCAGAATATCCCGGTCAGGACTTCACTGGGAAAACAGATAAGGAAGGCATTCATACCGGGAAAGGGTTATGACCTGCTCATGGCTTCGGATTATTCCCAGATAGAGCTAAGGGTGCTGGCGCACCTTTCCGGGGACAGCAGCCTTATCGAAACATTTAACCGGGGAGAAGACATCCACAGCAGGACTGCTTCCGAGATCTTCGGCATAGATTATGATGATGTGCCGGAAGAGATGAGGAGGAAGGC
>CAZDXU010000249.1:0-10225 GCA_964509585.1 uncultured Actinomycetota bacterium
GTCATTGCCGACGGCGGCATGAGGACCGGCGGGGATATTGCCAAAGCTATTGCCTGCGGAGCAGACATGGTGATGATAGGATCCCCCCTTTCCAGGGCATCCGAAGCTCCTGGCAGAGGATATCACTGGGGAATGGCCACATTCCATCCCGAACTTCCCCGGGGTACCAGGATAAGGACAGATGTGGCGGGAAGCCTGAAACAGATCCTTATAGGGCCTGCATTCGAAAATGACGGGACCCTTAACCTCTGCGGAGCCCTGAGGACCTCGATGGCCACCTGCGGATATGAGAACATAAAGGACTTCCAGCGGGCCGAGGTTATAGTGGCGCCTTCCATAAAGACAGAAGGAAAGATGCAGCAGCAGCAGCAGAAAGTGGGTATGGGTGCCTGATATGGAAAGTGTCCTGGTAGTAGATTTCGGTGGACAATACAGCCAGCTTATTGCCAGACGTGTCAGGGAGCTGAGAGTATTCTCTGAACTGATACCCTATGATACGGATATCTGCGAGATAAAGAAAAGAAATCCCAGAGGGCTGATATTTTCAGGTTCACCCTATAGCGTGGCCTCCAACAGAGGCAGGGCTCCCGGTGTGGACAGCAGGCTTTACTCGCTGGGAATACCCATACTGGGGATATGCTATGGCATGCAGCTTATGGCAAAACTTGCCGGAGGGGATATAATAGCTACAGGCAGCAATGAATACGGCAAGACGGGGATCGACCTTGACCTGTCGTCTCCGCTTTTTAAGGGGCTAAAACAAAAAGAGACATGCTGGATGAGTCACAGGGACAGCGTGGGAGACCTCCCCCCCGGCTTCAGGGTCATAGCTTCCACGTCCAACCTTCCTGTTGCCGGCATAGAGGAACCGGAAAAAAGGTTCTACGGCATACAGTTCCATCCCGAAGTTGTCCATACGCCGTCAGGAATGGACATATTAAGTAATTTTCTGTTTGATATATGCGGCTGCAGTCCTTCCTGGACCATGGTGTCCATAATAGAGAGCGAGACTGAAAAGATAGCCAGGACTGTGGGCAAGGGGAAGGTAATATGCGGGCTGAGCGGGGGAGTCGACTCTTCGGTGGCAGCACTGCTTGTCCATAGGGCTGTAGGAGACAGGCTCACATGCATCTTTGTAGATCACGGGCTTTTAAGGAAGGATGAGGCCAGACAGGTAACTGAGACATTCAAGGAAAATTTCAGGATAAACCTTATACATATAGATGCCGGGGACAGGTTCATAAGGAAACTTAAAGGCGTATGCGATCCTGAAGAGAAGCGCAAGATCATAGGTAATGAGTTTATAAGGATATTTGAGGAGGAAGCTTCAAAGATAAAAGATGCAGACTGCCTGGTCCAGGGCACCCTGTACTCGGACGTGATAGAAAGCGGCACCAGGGATGCGGCCAGGATAAAGTCCCATCATAATGTAGGAGGGCTTCCGGAGGATATGAAGTTAAGGCTTATAGAGCCGCTGAGGCTTCTTTTCAAGGATGAGATAAGGAAGCTGGGTATTGAGCTGGGTCTTTCTGACGACATAGTGTGGAGGCAGCCGTTTCCCGGCCCCGGACTTGCCATAAGGATAATCGGGGAAGTGACGGCAGAGAAAATAAAGATACTCCAGGAAGCAGATAATATAGTGCTGCAAGAGGTAAAAAGAGCGGGTCTCTATAAAAAGATATGGCAGTCTTTTGCCATCCTGCCTTCCATAAAAAGTGTGGGAGTAATGGGAGATGAAAGGACTTATGCATACCCTATTGCCATAAGGGCCGTGACCAGCCTGGATGCTATGACCGCAGACTGGGTCCGGCTTCCCTATGAAGTCCTGGAAAAGATGTCCGGAAGGATAATAAATGAGGTAGAGGGAGTCAACAGGGTAGTATATGATATTAGCTCCAAACCCCCCAGTACCATAGAATGGGAATAATACACTGGCCATTTAGTATTTAATAGCGGCCTGGATGTGATATTATTAATATGTCAAATAAAAATGCTGGCATTGAAGGTTTAATACAAGGAGAGATTATGGAGAGTGATTTCAGGAAAAAGCTTGAAGATTACAGGAAACAGATAAATGATATAGACCATAAGCTGGTAGACCTTTTAAACGAGAGGGCAAAGATAGTCATCGAGGTCAAGAAGCTGAAACAGAAGGAAGATGTCCCCCTGTATGATGCCCGCAGAGAAGAAGAGCTTATAGAGAATATCGCCAGGTATAATAAGGGACCCCTCTACCGTGATAATGTGATACAGATATTTGAAAGTATCTTAAGGAATGTGCAGGTACTGGAAAAAGATGAGAATCTCTAGGACTGCTGTCCTGACCCGCCGCCGGACTTAAAAAGGAAATCTATATGACTGACAGTATTATTAGGAATCTGATAAAGAAAGAATATATAACCATTATTGCCGGCCCCTGCGCCATAGAGAGCTGGGAGCAGCTGGACCATACAGCCAGAGTGGTAAGCGGTCTGGGGCTGTCATACCTCAGGGGCGGAGCCTTTAAGCCCAGGACTTCCCCGTACAGTTTTCAGGGCCTGGAGGAAAAAGGCCTGGAGTTCTTAAAGAAGGCGGGAGACAAATACGGGCTGGGGACAGTGACCGAAGTAACCGATACCGTAAATGCCGATATCGTGGCGGAATATGCCGATGTGCTCCAGATAGGAACCAGGAATATGTCAAATTTTGCCCTGCTTAAAAGAGTGGGCGAGATAGCATTTTTAAAGAAAAAAGCTGTAATACTTAAGAGGGGCTGGGCGTCAACTATAAAGGAATGGCTTCTTGCATCCGAGTACCTGACCCTTAAGGGCGATGTGGAAGTATTATTGTGTGAGAGAGGCATAAGGACATTTGATACCAATACAAGGTTTACACTGGACCTGTCTGCCGTGCCGGTTATAAGGAAGATGTCAAAACTTCCCATAATAATAGACCCTTCCCATGCAATGGGGCAAAGCGATCTGGTAACTCCCATGAGCAGGGCGGCCATCGCTGTCGGTGCTGACGGTCTTATAGTGGAAACCCATAATGATCCGGAAAAAGCCCTGTGCGACGGGCAGCAGTCTCTTAACCCCAGGGAGATGGCGGAGCTTATAAAACAGATAAAGAGTCTGGCCTCAGTTATCGGGAAAAAAGTCAGGTAAAAAGATCTTATCTTGGAATTAGAAAAATATCTCAACCGCGAGCAAGTAAAAGCAGTAAAAGACACTGACGGGCCCCTTCTGGTCATCGCCGGGGCCGGAAGCGGAAAGACCCGGGTACTCACCTACAGGATAGCCTATCTTATCAGGGTCATGGGAGTGGACCCTTTTCGCATACTTGCCATAACCTTTACCAATAAGGCGGCAAAAGAGATGAAAAGAAGGGTCACGGCACTGGTGGGGAAAATAGGGGAGCATATGTGGGTATCCACTTTTCATTCTTTTTGTGCCCGGTTCCTCCGTACCGAGATCCATAACCTGGGAATGTCCAAAAATTATGTCATCTATGACGAGGATGATTCAAAAAGGCTGATAAGCCGCATAGCCAGGGAAATGGACCTGGATATAAAGAGGTTTCCTCCACGCATGCTAAAAGCAGCCATAAGCGATGCCAAGAACCACCTGATAGATTTTGAGACATATAATGAAAAGGCTTCCGATTATTATGAGAAGCTTGTGGCCAGGGTATACTCCACTTACCAGGAAAGGCTTCTTAATGCCAATGCCCTTGATTTTGACGACCTCCTGGTATTCACCGTAGATATTTTAAAACTTTTTCCGGAGATAAGGAAAAGATATCAGGAAAAATTCCAGTATATACTGGTAGATGAGTTCCAGGACACTAATATAGCCCAGAATAAGATAGTGATGCTCCTGGGCAGCGCCCACAGGAGGATATGCGTGGTGGGAGATGATGACCAGAGTATTTACAGCTGGAGGGGGGCAAAGATCACTAATATAACTGAATTTGACAAACAGTTTGACGATGTATCAGTCATAAAACTGGAACAGAATTACCGGTCTACCCGCAGCATCCTTGATGCTGCCAATGAAATAATAAAAAATAATGAAAGCCGCAAACCCAAAAAACTGTGGACAGAGAACAAAAAGGGTGAACCCGTTTCCAGATATAAAGCTGGGGACGAAAAGGCTGAAGTCAGTTTTGTCATAAACAGGATAAGACAGTACCGGAAAAAGGAAGGTAAGAAATACCGGGATTTTGCCATATTCTACCGTACCAATGCCCAGTCAAGGGCAGTCGAGGAACAGCTCATAAGGCAAAATATCCCATATGTCATATTCGGGGGCCTGAGGTTTTACGACCGCATGGAGATAAAGGATATGCTGGCATATCTTAAACTTATTTCCAACCCCAGGGATGTGGTAAGCCTTCTGCGCATAGTCAATGTACCCGGCAGAAAAATAGGCAAGACCACCATAAACAATATCGAAAGATATGCCCGGAAAAATGATATGATTTTCTGTGAGGCGTTCTACCAGGCGGATGCAGTGCCCTCAATTTCCAATAATGTAAAAGCCAGGATAGGAGACTTCATATCCATGATGGCCGGATTTAGGGAATATGCATCAGAAAATACCGCAGACAGCCTGCTGAAAGAAGTGTGGAAAAAGACAGGATATTTCAGGCTGCTGGAGGAAGAAAACTCAATAGAAGCATTAAACAGGATAGAGAACCTGCGCGAACTACTGACGGTGACAAAAGAATTTGAGGAAAAGGCTGCCCTTATGGAGGGAGCAGCCATTGCCGATACAGGCGAAGAAACGGCAGCAGAAGGGTCGATCATATCCCGGCTGGATGATTTTCTGGCGGAGGTATCACTGCTTACGGACCTTGATAATTTTGACGAGTCATCTGACAGCATAGTGCTTATGACACTGCATAATGCCAAGGGGCTGGAATTCCCGGTGGTATTTATGATAGGCATGGAAGAGGGGATATTCCCCCATTCCCGCAGCATGAACAGCCTGGAAGAGCTAGAAGAGGAAAGAAGGCTCTGCTATGTGGGCATCACCCGGGCTATGGAAAAGGTATTTCTGACATCATCGGTATCACACAGCATATACGGGCAGTCAAATTATATGGCAGCTTCACGGTTTCTGGGGGAAATACCGGAAAACCTGGTAATCGATGAGAACAGGAAGGAATCCCTGGGGAAAGCCAGGGGCAAACCGGTTGGAAAAGACTCTGAAAAACTGAAGGTCCAGTACAGGATCGGTGATTTTGTGGAGCATAAGATGTGGGGCAGGGGACAGGTGTTAAATGTAAAGAGGTTAAGCGATGATGTGGAACTTGATGTGAATTTCCGCAGCATGGGACTGAAGCACCTGCTGGTAAGTTTTGCCCCCCTGGAAAAAGTTGATAGCAACTGAACATAGCGGCCGGGATGGCAGAGAACTCCAGATCCTAATGGCTATTTGTGACAATGATCATCAATAGAAAAGAAGGGTGAAATATGTCCGTTAATTTTGAAGAAAATTCCTGGCCCGAGCTGGAAAAATATATTAAAAAAAATGCCCTTATCCTGATGCCTGTAGGAGCTGTTGAACAGCACGGTCCGCACCTGCCTGTGGCAACTGATATGATCATTGCCAGCAGTATAGCTGCCTCTGTGGCAGAAGGGCTAAAGGATGAGATACCGGTGCTTGTCGCCCCCGATATGTGGCAGGCATATAATGGTAATATATTGAAAAAAAGCTGGCCTGGCTCGCTTACTATCGGACAGGATACCCAAAAACAGCTGCTTATCCAGATAACCGAAAGCCTGATTGAGATGGGTTTTAAAAAGATGATCTATATAAATACCCACGGACAGAACCTTTTTACGCTTGAATCTGTGGTGAGGACCATAGCAGACAAATACGGCATATATCTGCCCTTTGTATTTGAATATAAGATAGTAGCTGATTTTATGGATAAAAACAGAAAGAGCGGCTCTGGAGGGATCTGTCATGCATGCGAACTGGAGACATCCCTGATGTTATACCTCACAGATCTGGTCAATATGGAAAAAGCAGTCAATAATACACTCAAATATAAGTCAAGGTTCAGGAATACCGACGGAATGGCTTCAAGCAGGGTCTTCTGGTCTACCTGGGGTCTGGAAGAGACCGAGACCGGAGTATTGGGAGACCCTACGAAAGCCAGCCCCGAACTGGGGGAAAAAGCTTTTAAATATATTGTGGAGGAGATAAGCGGATTTGCCAGGGAATATTACAGGCATAAGAAAGAACAGTAATGAAATATCATTCTATGATGCCGGTTATTTCTGAATAATCCTTATTAGCAATGATCGGTCCAGGGCTGTCTACTATTATCCTGGTTGCCTTTGAAAGTGGACCAAAAGTATATGTGCCTGTCCTTTCAAATTTGGTTATGTCTGCAAGTATGTAATTCTCAGGACATATATCCAGCAGCTTTCTTTTAAGGTTTGCCTCGCCTTCTATCAGCTCGGTAAAACCGGATACCGGGGATATCCCCACACTGGAAATAAAAGACCTGTTTAAATTGATGCTTTCCAGCAGGCAGTGGCTGTTATCAAGCAGTATATAGTTGACCCTTTCAAATCTTCCTCCCAGGCATATCAGGTTTATTTCAGGGTTCTTTCCCAGCTCAAGGAGTATTATAGGCGAATAAGTCACTACGGTCAGATTCTTTTTATCAGTTTCTCCTGTCAGCAGTTTTGCCAGGTAGTGGGTCGTAGTGCTGCCGTCAAGGAATATGGTATCAAAATCATTGATATATTTTACTGCTTTACCGGCTATTACCTTTTTCCTTTCAGCATTATCTTTAAGTCTTTTAAAGTGCGGGTCGTCAAATAACCGGTTTTCTCCGGTATAGACCACGTCTTTTTTGGTAAGTATTATATTCTCATCATCTATCTTTTTTAGATCATTATATACTGTCATCTCCGTGACACCGAAGAACTTGGCCAGGTAGGTAACGCTGACTCTTCCCTCAGTTTTAATAATATCGACTGTCTTTTCCAGCCGGTTTAAGTTTTTTGGCATATTTTTGATCATTTACCATTATTTTAAGATATTAATTTTAAATTTTAAATAAAAATTTTAAATTTAAAAGTATTAATGTATAATCAGTTTTAAATAAATATCTGGAGGAAGATATGTTTGAGAATATCGATGAAAAGATCCTGGCCCAGGGAAGGCAGAACCTCATGTCCGGCTCAGTGGGCGGCGGGCTCCCCATAATCATAGAAAGCGGGAAAGGCGCAGTAGTAAAAGATATAAACGGCAAGGAATATATTGACTGCACTTCCCAGGCCTGGAGTTTCAATATCGGCTTTTCACACCCCAGGGTTATTGAGGCAGTAAAGGAACAGCTGGAAAAGATAACCCATGTAAGGACCAGTTTTGAGACAATACCCAAGCTGCTCCTGGCAAAAAAACTTGGTGATATTGCCCCGGAGAATCTTAAGAAGATAATGTTCTCCCTTCACGGGTCCATATCTGTTGAATCAGCACTCAAGCTTGCCATGACCAATAATCCCGGTGCCACAAAATTTGTGACCGTATATAATAATTATTCCGGAAGGACACTGGCCACCATAGCTGCCAGCTGGCCCTATCATCCCATAAGCAAAATCTTTCCCACATTCATGCAGAACTTCGTTCGCATTCCCAATGCCTACTGCTACCGCTGCCACTACAATCTTAAATACCCTGAATGCAACCTTTTCTGTGCCGATTTCCTGAAGACCACCCTTGAGCATGGCACGGAACCTGCAGCGGCTGTAATAATGGAACCGTTCCAGGCACATGGGGGCATGATAGAGTATCCGAAAGGATACCTTCCCAGGATAAGGCAGATCTGCAGCGAGATGGGAGTACTGCTCATACATGATGAGATCCAGACCGGTTTCGGAAGACTGGGGGCCATGTTTGCCAGTGAGCTCTATGATGCGATCCCTGATTTCCTGGTATTCGGCAAGGCGCTGGGCGGGGGCTTCCCCATAGCCGGCGTAATGGCCCGGGGTGACCTTAAACCTCCCGAACCTGCCACAGACTCATTTACATTTGCCCATTTTCCCATATCCTTTGCTGCCTCCTGCGCTACTCTTGATGTCATAAAGGAAGAAAACCTTCTTGAAAAGTGCAGGAATATAGGAGGATACTTCACAGCAAGCCTTAAGAAGCTCCAGGATAAGTACGACATAATAGGTGATATAAGGGGTCCGGGCCTTATGATAGGCATAGAACTTGTAAAGGACAGAAAGACCAGGGAGAAAGCAAATGATATCACCCATGCCATAGTAAAAGAAGCCATCGATGACGGGGTGATCTTTGGCGAAAGCTTGTTTAAGGGTATGGGTAATGTGCTCAAGATAAAGCCCCCCATGGTAATAAACGAAGATCAGGCAGACCGGGTCCTGGAGGTATTTGAAAAGCATATAAGAAAACAAAGCGACCGTCTTGCCAGGGAAAAAGAATAAATCAATAAAAGCAAAGATGAAAGAAAAATACTTAAGAGCCATCATAGAAGAAATAGACATAACGCTGGATAAGATAGACCGCAGTCAGCAGAGAGAGCTTTTGGACATCATATCTGGTTCACCAAGGCTGTTTATTGCCGGAAGAGGCAGGACCGGCCTGGTGATGAATGCCTTTGCCATAAGGATGATGCAGATGGGTTTTAAGATCCATGTGGTAGGCGAACCGACGACACCCTCCATAATGCCAGGAGACCTTCTCCTTATAGGTTCAGGTTCAGGAGAGACGGCAAGCCTGGTAGTCATGTCGGAGAAGGCAAGGAAAGCTGGTGCCGGAGTGGCCCTTATAACCATGGACAATGATTCTGCCATCGCCGGTAATGCCGATGTCATGGTGGTCATACCGGCAGGAGGGTCCAAGACAGATAAAGATGCTGATACTGATTCCATGCAGCCCATGTGCAATCTGTTTGAACAATGTTTGCTGTTATTTTTGGATGCACTTACTATTAGCCTGATGGAAGAGAAAAAAATAGATGTCAGCATACTTTATGACAGGCACGCCAACCTTGAATAAATATTTTAGCGGGTGATATATTTGAATAAAAAGATGAAAGCAGCTTTTTTTTACGGAGACAGGAAAGACTTGAGACTCCAGCAGGCAGATATCCCCCGGGTCGGTGATGGCGATATACTCCTGAAAGTAAGGATATGCGGCATTTGCGGCTCTGATTCACGGTATTATTTTCACGGCAATGAACCCCGCTACAAGAAGCCTGTGATATTGGGCCACGAGGTGGTGGGAAACATATATGAGATGGGCAGCAAGGTAAAAGGTTATTCGCCTGGAGAAAGGGTGGCAGTTGCTCCCATCTACGGATGCGGAAAGTGTGACCATTGCCTTTCGGGATCTGAGAACCTTTGCCGGGATGTGGTAGTATTCGGGACCAATTTTGACGGCGGTTTTGCCCAGTACATGCTGATACCGGAAAAAGGGGTTGAGAGAGGTGTCCTGGTAAAGCTGGCAGATGATGTCCCGGACGAGGCAGCTACCATGCTGGAACCTTTTTCCTGTGCGCTTCACGGGCTGAGGAAGATCGGGATAGCGCCGGGAGATACGGTAGCGGTATTCGGTTCCGGACCGCTTGGCCTTGCTTTTCTACTGCTGTCTAAAAGACTGGGTGCAGGCAAAGTAGCGGTCATTGCCAGAGCCAGGGATAAACTGGCCAGGGCAGAGGAATTCGGGGCAGATGCAGTCTTCTCTACCCTGGAAGAAGACTGGAAGAGTAAAGTAAGGAAGTATTTTAGGCAGGGCGGAATAAATATTGCAGTCACTGCAGGTTCCACCCTTCCCCTGCTGGAATATAGCCTGGAACTGGTAAAAAGGGGAGGGAAAATACTGATATTTTCGGGACTGCCTTCGGGCACAAGGATAGATGTCGATCCCAATCATATACATTACAGCGAGCTTACCATAAGCGGCACCATAGACTCTACCATTGATGACTATAAAAGGACTGCCCTCATGGCGCCATACCTGGGTCTGGAGAGATTTGCCACCCATATGTTCTCCCTGGACAGGATAAAGGAAGGGTTTGAGGCCACCGGGGAAAGGGACAGGCTGAGGATCAACATAGATATTATGGGTAAAGGAAAAGCTGGATAAAAAAAGGAAATGGAGGTCGTTTATGTCTGATAATAGAGGAAAACAGCCAGATATGGCTAAAAAAAAGTCAGGATTTATTTCCATGGCTTCAGAGAGCCGATCAGGTGATATCG
>CAZDXU010000250.1:0-6624 GCA_964509585.1 uncultured Actinomycetota bacterium
CCGGTCACAAGATCCATATACTGCAGCCTTCTTCCCAATAAAAATATTGCAGAAAGTATATTATTATTCCTGCAAAAAAGCCATCTCTCTATAGAGGCTGGAAGAAATACGGGCCGCCGCTATTTACAGAGATATTGACATGTCCGCCGGCAAAGCTATCTAGCCCTCTTTGTCCGAGATACCGGCAGAGCTGAATGTGGCCATCTCGTCCATTATCTTTACCGCAGCTTCCGCAATACTTATTCCGATGGCCGCCCCCGTACCCTCTCCCAGCCTCATATCCAGGTCAAAAAGCGGTTTTAACCCCAGGTGCGCCAGGGCTATTCTGTGCCCTTTTTCTACCGAGCAGTGCGAGGGTATCATATATGCAGAGCTTTTGGGCTCGACGGCATTAGCTATGAGCGCCCCTGCCGTGGAGATAAACCCGTCTATTACTACCGGTATCCTCCTGGCGGCGCAGCCCAGTATAGCTCCGGCAATACCCCCTATCTCAAAACCGCCGACTTTGGAAAGGACATCGATGCCGTCTTCGGGGTCAGGATTGTTTATCTTTATTGCCTTTTCTATTGTCTCTATTTTTTTCTTAAGCCCCGAAGGCTCTATGCCTGTGCCCAGGCCGGTTACCTTCACTGCATCAGCACCGCATAATACAGAAGTTATGGCGCTGGAAGCCGTGGTATTACCTATGCCCATATCACCGGTGGCTATTATATTGAATCCATTATCAATAAGGGAACCAGCGGCATCTATGCCTGCCTCCAGGGATCTTACCGCCTGCTGCCTGTCCATGGCGGGACCGGCAGTCATGCTGGCAGTTCCTGGAGCAATTTTTTTATCTATCAGTTTTGGATGAGGATCGAATCGTGCTGCCACTCCCATATCCACCACATATACCTCAGCTCCGATATGCCTGGCCAGTACATTTATGGCAGCTCCCCCGGCAAGAAAATTAAGCACCATCTGCATGGTGACTTCCCGGGGATATGCGCTTACTCCCTCCAGTGCCGCACCATGGTCGCCTGCCATTACCAAAACTGCTTTCCGGTCCAGTGCCGGCTTGAGGCTGCCGGTGATGCCCGCTATCTGCTTTGCCAGCCCTTCCAGCCTTCCCAGGCTTCCCCTGGGTTTTGTCAGGTCATCCAGCCTGGCCTGCGCCTTTTCCAGCATCCCGGAGTCCAGGGGCTTGATTGCACTTATGGTCTTACCCAGTATTTGCATCTTCTCTCCATTCATGAATATGCCAAAAAAAATCCCTAATACTGACTTTCATTAAGTATTAAGGATGCTATAAAAAAAATACTCCTTTCCTTTTCCGCGAAGAAAGTCATATACCATCAAAATGCAGGTCTTCTGGCTCACGGATCACCCCGGCACCTGCAGCCTTCCCATATCCCTAAAAAGACACAGTGGCTAAAATGCAGGCCCGGTGCCCGTTTACAGCGGCGGGACCGCGTCCGTCTTTCACGGACTTTTCTTTTAATCTTAGTCATCCAAGAGGATTTACCCACTTTAATCTGGAGAAACGAGCAAAACCCACATCAGTAGATACCAGCGTACAACCATGTTCAATGGCCAGGGCTGCCAGATGAGCATCAGTTACCAGATTTGCGGCAGCCTGATATTCTGAAAGCAGCTGTTTAAAAACAGTCCAGTGTCTATCGGTCGGCCGGATTATTATAGTACAGGGTTGATCGATCCAGCTCTGCACACGATTAAGTGCCTGTTCAATGGATAGCGGGTACTCAAAAACCCTCGGATTAGTACCTATGCGGATAAATGCAGACATAACAGTCCAGCAGAGACAGACAGTACCAGTTCCTGATAGTTTACTATCCCACCAATCGCGGACCTTCTGGTTATGAGGATTAATGGAATCCTCGGCATACAACAGAATATTAGCATCAACCAGGATCAACGGTGATCCTCGCCTTCGATCTGGGCCAGTAATTCCTGGATGTTATCTATATTCCTTCCGGTACGGAGACCCATTTTATGAGTTTCTGTCTTATAGATGCGATGCTTTGCCTGCTGTTCTACCTGACTGAGGCCATTGCGGAGAGCTTTATTGATGACGGTCTTAAATGGCGTGCCCATTTTTTTTGAAATACTGCGTGCCCGTTCCATCACATCGTCATCTATTGTTATTGTTGTCCTCATATTGTCATCATAGCATCACTTAAAATGATGTCAAGACATCAGATTTATAGAATTATTTCTGATGTGCCCTGAGGATACCCATTTGCATAGGCTTAAAATATTAAAAAATATACGGTTTTATGTTAATATCTACAGATTGTCTTTTGGCATCACTCGATAAGAGGTTTTATGGATACAAGGGGTAAAATCCTTCTGTGGATAAGGGCCGTAAGGGCACCTTTCTTTTCTGCCACAGTTATGTCTTCGGTGATTGCCGGGGCGCTGGCCTTTTCAGAGGGAAGCTTTAACTGGTTTTATTTCATAGGGGCGGCACTGGTGATCGCAGGCTCCAATTGCGGCATCAACCTTATAAATGATTATTTCGACCATAAAAGCGGAAATGATGAGATAAACAAATATTTCACTCCCTTTTCAGGAGGGAGCCGCGTCATCCAGGATGGACTTATAAAGCCAGGATCCATTCTGCTGGCCGGTATCATATCATTTTCCATTGTCGCTCTTATCGGCTTATATTTTGTGATATTTGTCAATTTCCACCTTTTATGGTTTGGCATGGCTGCGGTTATACTGGGTTACTTCTATACCGGAAGCCCTGTCAGGCTTGCCTACAGGGGCGTGGGTGAGATATTCGTCTTTATAAAGTCAGGCCCTCTGGCAGTATGCGGCACATATCTATTGCTTACAGACAGGATAACCATAGAGGCCCTGCTGGTCTCTATTCCCCAGGGGCTCCTCATAGCGGCCATACTTTTCATAAATGAGTTTCCCGACTATGAAGCTGACAGGGCAGCCGGGAAAATGCATATAGTGGCAAGAATAGGCAGGAAGAAGTCGAGATATTATTATGCAGCCATCATAGCCCTTATTTATTTATCAGTAATTATTCCCGCCATACTGGGAGTATTCCCCTTATGGCTGCTTATAACCCTGGCAACCCTTCCCATTGCTGTGCAGGCAGTGCTTATTGCCTGCAGGAAATATGATGATGAGTCAGCCATAATACCTGCCCAGGCCCGGACTATCATGCTGACTCTTGCATTCGGTTTGAGCCTATCCATAGGATATATACTGGATAGGTTTTTCTAGGATCATTATCTCTGTCCCGTAAACAGGCTGCAGATGCCTCCGGACAAAGGACGGTGGTCTAATTCTTTCCACCCGGAAGCCTTCATAAGGTCCATGAATTCTCCGGGCCGCGGGAATTGCCTGATAGACTTTGCCAGGTAATCATATGCCTGCCGTCTGCCGGTAAGTATTCCCCCCATAAGGGGCATGATCCTTCTTATATACATCCCCGACAGGCTCCCGAAAAGACCGCTGTCAATATGGTTAAATTCCAGGATCACAATACTTCCTCCAGGCCTTATGATCCTGCAGAATTCAGTAAGCGCCTTTTTCCTCTCCAGTATGTTCCTTATACCGAATGCAGTGGTGACACAGTCAAAACTGCCGTCTGCAAATTCGGTAGCGGTGACATCCCCCGTATAAAAGCATATGCCTTTTATACGGCTGTATTTTTCTCTGGCGACCTCTATCATCTTGCCGGAAAAGTCCATTCCGGAGACTTCCCTGCTGCCAGCCTTCCACAGCTGATAGGTGGAGGTCCCGGTCCCGCAGCAGGCATCAAGGATCTTTTTATGCTCCGGCCTTATGGACTTAAGGAACTCGTGCCTCCACCTCTTTTCCAGGCCCATGCTGAGTATAAGGTTGGAGAGGTCATATCTTCTGGATATTGAATCAAAGATATCCCTGGTATTGGATCTGTGGATATTTATGCTTTCGTCTATCATCCGGTTTTCTTCTATTTTTTCCTGAAGAAGCTTAAAAAGCGGTCCTGGTATTTCTCGAAGACTCCCCAGCGGTCAAGTTCTTCCTTGAGTCTGGAAGGTTTGACCTCCCCTTTTTCAAACAGCCTGAACAGTAATTCGATCTCCTTCCTGGCAGCCAGGGGTATTCCCATGCTGTCCCTGGTGACGACAGGGAATCCTTTGCTATTCATGCCTATATCATTCCTCTCCATCATATCGGGCAGCTGTGACAGGTAAGCACTCCTGGTCATAAGCTCCTGGGCAAACCTGGAAAGGGATACATCCCAGAACTCATCCACGCCCTTGATTATGGCAGTATGCTTTTCTCCCCTTTTATTTATATCATCGATTATCTTGTCCAGGACAGTATTGAGGGATTCAGAGACTATATCCATCTTTTCGGCATCCTTTGCCAGCTTCAGCCTGTAAAGTATCATGGCCAGGTCATTATCCTCGGAAGCTATCATCTCAAAAGCCTGCCTGGCTTCTTTGCTAAATCCTTCTACCCTGAGCATATATGAAGGTGTCAAAAGCTTTGGTCTCTGCCAGGTTATCTTTCCTTCCCTTACTATAGTCTCCGAATCGCTGGACCTTCCCTCAAAACCGATATACATGGGAACAGTAAGCATATAATACCTTACAGTGGTAGAGCTGTATGATGATATAAGCTCCTTGGGATCCAGTATGACACTGGTCTCTTCCATTGCTTTTTTAATTTTTTCTTCCAAACCCATATTATTTATTAAAAACCTTTCTTATACCATTATACCATGCGCATAGATAATCCATTATAACGGGTCAGCCGCTATTAGACCTCCAAAGATACAGGAAGGGCATATACCCCTCTTTATAAAAATACATGTACTGCCGTGGCTATATTATCCCAGGTTAAAGAATGAATCCCTTCCCCTGTAAACCGCCAGATCTCCCAGGTCTTCCTCGATCCTCAGGAGCTGGTTGTATTTACATACCCTGTCAGTCCTGGACGGGGCTCCCGTCTTTATCTGGCCTGCATTCAATCCCACTACTAGATCGGCTATGGTAGTGTCGGCTGTCTCGCCGGAACGGTGAGATATCACAGCAGTATAGCCTGCCCTGTTTGCCATCTCTACTGCATCCATTGTCTCTGAAAGTGTGCCGATCTGGTTGACTTTTATCAGTATGGAATTTGCCACACCCATATCAATTCCTTTTTTTAGCCTTTTTGTATTGGTGACAAACAGGTCGTCTCCGACCAGCTGGATCTTATCCCCCAGCTTTTCGGTCAGCATCTTCCATCCGTCCCAATCTTCCTCTGCCATGCCGTCTTCTATGGAGATTATGGGATATTTCTCCACCAGTCCGGCATAATAATCTACCATTTCCGACGGAGTAAGCACCTTGCCCTCGCCCTTAAGCTCATACCTGCCTTTTTTGTAGAACTCGGTGGATGCCGGATCCAGGGCAATAAAAATATCCTTGCCCGGTTTATATCCTGCTTCCTTTACAGCCTTTATGATATATTTTATGGCATCCTCATTGGTCTTAAGGTCTGGGGCAAAACCGCCTTCATCACCTACGGCTGTATTAAGGCTGTCTTTTCCCAGCACTGATCTCAATTTGTGGAAGACCTCAGAACCCATTCTCAGCGCATCGCTGAAAGAGTCTGCTCCCAGGGGCATTATCATGAATTCCTGTAGGTCTACACTATTATCGGCATGTTCCCCTCCGTTTAATATATTCATCATGGGCGACGGCAGGACATGTCCGTTTATTCCTCCCAGATACCGGTACAGCGGTATCTCCAGGGAAAGGGCCACTGCCCTGGCCACAGAAAGTGATACTCCAAGTATGGCATTGGCTCCCAGTTTGGATTTGTTCTCAGTCCCGTCCAGCTCCAGCATCATGTGGTCTATTTCCCTCTGGTAGAGTCCGTCCATGCCTTCCAGTTCTGCCGCTATAAGGGAATTTACATTATCTACAGCCTTAAGTACTCCCTTTCCCATATAACGCTTCTTGTCTCCATCCCTTAGCTCTACTGCCTCAAAGGCGCCTGTGGAAGCTCCCGAAGGAACTGCCGCTCTTCCCACGGCGCCATTCTCCAGCTCTGTCTCTACTTCCACTGTAGGATTGCCCCTGGAATCAAGTATTTCCCGGGCATGTATGCCTATTATTTCTGTCCATTCACTCATCTGCCATCTCCCCTTTTTATACATAGTTTTAAATCTACCGGGGTATTATATCATAATAATCTTTCCCCTTTGAAATTATAAATCACAATATATGCAATTTTAAGCAGCCTGGGAAGCAAAATGGTTTTTGAAATATACATTATTTCTGACATAATCATATAAGCAGGCAATTTTTTAAAAGGAAAATGAGATGAAAAAGATAAGATTCGGAGACACTGATCTTTCTGTAAGCAAGATAGCTATGGGAGGCATCCCCATAATGCGGCTCGATAAAGAAAATGCTATAGAAGTAATACGGGCCGTAATAGATATGGGCATAAATTTTATCGATACCGCCAATGCCTATGGCGACAGCGAGGAAAAGGTGGGAGAGGCAATAAAAAAATTTGACCGTAAAGACATTGTCCTATCCTCCAAATCTGGAGCCAGGGATAAGAAGACATTCCTGGAACATATAGATCTCAGCCTGGAAAGGCTGGGAACTGATT
>CAZDXU010000251.1:0-9989 GCA_964509585.1 uncultured Actinomycetota bacterium
CTATATACCCTTGATCGATAAAATCAATTTTTAAATAAATATTTATGCTTTTTTGTGTTAAAATCTCTATATTTGATTTTTAGGTATATGAATCTTTGATATAAGGAGGAATGTTGAATATCGATCCTATAGCTTTTTCTGTTTTTAACTTGGAGATAAGGTGGTATGGGATAATCACTGCCATAGCCCTGGTAATAGGTTTTGTCATAGCATATCTTCTGGCCGGATACCGCAGGCAGAAAGCAGATGAGGTACTGAATTTTGCCCCTTTTGCCATTATCGCTTCCATAGCGGGAGCCAGGCTTTTGCATGTAATTGTAAACTGGTCCTATTACAGCGCCAATCCTGCCTATATATTTGCTTTCCGCCGGGGAGGTCTGGCCATACAGGGAGCTATGCTGGGGGGCATACTGGCGCTCATCATATTCTGCCGCATAAGGAAGCTGGACTTCTGGCTGTGGGCCGATATTATGGCTCCGGGTCTCCTGCTGGGACAGGCAATAGGAAGATGGGGAAATTTTTTCAACCAGGAGGCTTTCGGCCGTCCTACCAGCCTGCCCTGGGGTATTTATATAAGCCCGGAAAACCGGCCCTTCAACTATTCCAGCTATGAATATTTTCATCCCGCTTTCTTCTATGAGTCAATGGCCAATATTGCCCTTTTTGTTCTGCTTTTCTTTATGCACCGTTTTTACAGGAACAGGCCGGGGAGGCTTCCTGACGGGATAATACTGGCCATGTACCTGGGCATATATGCCGCTTACAGGACATTTATAGAGGCTTACAGGATAGACAGCACTTTTTTCGGTCCGGTAAAGGTGGTATATATAATAAACCTGCTGGCAGTGATAGCAGCCCTGGTAATAGCAAATCATGTCACTAAAAATTTCAGGGAAAAACAGCTGAAGGAAGATAATAAGGACTAGAAATCATCTATCCTTCTTCATGCTGTAAATGCATCCGCAGTAGTCCTGATGGTAAAATCCATATGAGCGCGACAGCTCATTTGTCTTTTTGAAACCGTCTTTCTTCTTGAGGTCCGAAGCATAGTAATCTATGCCGTATTTTCCAGATATTGACAGACCTGCCTCATTTATGACACCTGCGTTTTTATGGGGGCTTACTGAAAGGGTGGCAGCAAATATATCCATGGCTTTTTTTACGGCAAGGCCGGCAGTCTCCTCCAGGCGCATACGGAAACACTGGAGGCACCTTTTTCCGCCTTCAGGCTCGCCCTCCAGGTCTTCTGTCAGCTTAAACCATCTTTCTGGGTCATAAGTGCCGGCAATAAGAGGAATATTTGATATTTTAGAAAGCCTTTCCACATCTTTAAGCCGTGTCAGGTATTCTTCCCGGGGATGTATATTGGGATTATAGAAGAACATGGTTATATCAAAATTAGCGCCCAGCAGGCGGACAGGATATGCTGCACAATTAGCACAGCATACATGCAGGAGCATTTTGCCCTGTTTTAAAGTTGAATATTTCACCGATTTCCCTATAATATTAGACCTGTCCTTAATTATTTAGGATATATATTAATTGAAATAAAGAAAATATCAAATCTATCCGGGATCATGGACTCCGTTTTACTTAAGGTCATAAAACTTAATAGTGCAAAAGAAATAATAGAAGGTCTCACCAGGCCCGGATCCGGCAGCGCTGATGCCCTGAAGACGGTGGAAGCCATAGTCGGCGGCATAAAAAGAAATGGAGATGCCGCCCTTTACCGCTTTATAAAAAAGTATGACGGTTTTGATGCCGGTACGGCAAATATAAGGGTGGCGGAAGAAGATATAAGGGCAGCTGCCCAAAAGGTAAAAAAGGATCTTCCGGACCTGGTAAAGGCACTGGATATAAGCCGTAGAAATATCGAATCCTTTCACAGGTCCCAGTATGAGCACTGTGAATCTTCGTGGATGAAGGAAGACGGCAGGGGAGCCAGGACCGGCCAGAAAGTCACACCTCTTGAACGGGTGGGATTATATATCCCGGGAGGCAGGTATGCCTATCCTTCCACGCTGCTCATGACTTCAATACCTGCCATCACTGCCGGGGTAGACGGTATTGCAGTGTGCTCGCCTCCGGATATAAAAGGGGACATAAATCCGGTTATGCTTTACCTGTGCAGTATTCTTGGTATCAGCGAGATATACAGGATGGGGGGAGCCCAGGCCATAGCTGCCATGGCATTCGGTACTGCATCAGTAAAAAAAGTGGACAAGATCGCCGGCCCGGGAAATATTTATGTGATCCTGGCAAAGAAAATGGTATATGGATATGTGGGAATAGACAGCCTGGCCGGCCCCAGCGATATAACTATTATAGCTGACGGCAGCGCCAGTCCGGAGCTGGCTGCGGCAGATATGCTTTCCCAGGCAGAGCATGATCCCCTTTCCAGGACCATACTCCTGTCTTCTGACAGGGAACTGGCAGAACAGGCGGCTGAATGTATGCATAAGATGCTGCGGTATTACGGCAGCTGCAAAGATTATGCCGGCAATTTCAGGGTTATGGCAGAATCCATAAAAGAACAGTGCAGGATATATTATTCACCGGATATTGATGTCATAATAGAAGCTGCCAATATGATCGCACCGGAACACCTGGAGATAATGGTAGGTGATCCAGACCATGTGCTGGAGGGGATAAGGAATGCGGGAGCTATATTTATAGGGGACAATACACCGGTGGCGGTCGGCGACTATATCGGGGGTACGAACCATGTCATACCTACCGAAGGAAACGCCAGGTTCTCATCACCCCTGGGAGTGGGGGATTTTCTCAAGAGGAGCAGCATATGCGCATACAGCAGGGCTGCCCTGGAAGCGGAAAGAAAATATATAGAGGAAATGGCCGGTTTTGAAAGATTATATGTGCACAGGGATTCGGTCAGGAAAAGATTTGAAAGGCAAGGTCAATGAGTCTTAAAATAAAAAAATGTATAGCCGGGCTTCCCGAATACGTGGCTGGAAGGACGCTTGAAGAAATAAAGCAAAAATACAGCCTGGACCAGGTATACAAGCTGGCATCCAATGAGAACCTTTTCGGACTGCCGCCGGGACTGGCGGAAAAGATGGCCTCTGATATAGGCAGCATGATCTATTATCCTGATGCCGGCTGCGTCATGATAAGGAAAAGACTGTCGGAATTCTATGGTATCCCGGATGACCAGGTTGTAATAGGCAGCGGTTCCGACCAGATAATAGAGATGATCTGCGACAGTTTTACAGGAGCCGGCGACAATATAGTGATCGCCGATCCCACCTTTCCCATTTACGAGAAATCTGCCTTAAAAAGCGGAGCTTCAGCCAGGAAGGTACCCCTGAAAGACTTCAGGCAGGATGTAGAAGGCATGCTGGGTGAGATAGACGCCAGTACCAGGATATTTTTCCTGACAAACCCCCAGAATCCTACCGGTACAAAAATAACCGGGGATGAATTCCGTATGGTCATTGCCGGGATTCCCGATGATATACTGGTGGTCATGGATGAGGCATATTATGAATACTGCCCGCAAGAGGACCAGCTGGAGACCACCGGTTACCTGGACGGCAGGGACAATCTGATGCTCCTCAGGACTTTCTCCAAGGCATATGGGCTGGCCGGCCTGAGGATAGGCTATGGGCTGGGATCCCGGGAAGCGGTTGCGGCCATAAATAAGGTAAGGCTGCCCTTCAATGTCAATTCCATGGCCCAGAAAGCAGCTTTGTACGCGCTTGAGTCAGGGGACTATGTAGAGAAGATAAGGGATGCCGTTTCTAAACAGAAAGAGATATGTTATAATGTACTCGAAAAGGAAGGCATAGGATATGTCAGGTCATATGCCAATTTCCTGCTTATAGATGCGGGAGGGAAAAGCGGAGAAATAGTAGAAGGACTCCTAAGGAAAGGATTTATAGTAAGGCCCGGTGAAAACCTTGGTTTTCCGGGATATATAAGGGTGACTATAGCAACCGAAGAGATAAATAAGCTGTTCCTGGATATATTTACAATCCTATACAGGAATACTTATAAATAGGGGGGATGATTAATGAGTAAAAGAGAGAAAGGATCATCGCCATGGAAACAGTGGTAACCGGTAACGGTACAGAAGTAAGATTCGGCCAGGGACTGCCTACGGTAGTCATTGCCGAAAGGATAAATCCTACCGGACGCAAAAAGCTTGCTTTGGAGCTTCAGGAAGGCAAGCTGGACATAGTAAGGGAAGACGCCAGAAAACAGGCTGAAGCAGGCGGGGATATTATCGATATAAATGTAGGTGCGGTAGGAGTTGATGAGGTAGACATGCTGCCCAGGGCTGTAGAAGCAGTCATGGAGCAGACGGATCAGCCCATTTGCCTGGATTCTGCCAATCCGGAAGCGCTCAAGGCGGCACTTAAGGTCTACCCCAATAAGGTCCTCATAAATTCAGTAAACGGTGAGGAAAAATCCATGAAAAACCTGCTGCCTGTGGTAGCGGAAAGCGGCTCTGCCGTTATCTGTCTGATGATGGATGAAAACGGTATACCCGATACAGTAGAAAAGAGGCTTGCCATAGCGGAAAAGATCATGAACCGGGCAGAAAAGATGAAAATAGACAGGCAGGACCTGGTGTTCGATGCCCTGGTAATGACTAATTCCACCAATTCTGAGTCGGCAAAAATAACCATTGAGACCCAGAGAAGGATAGCGGCTGAATATGGCGTTGCCACAACCGGAGGGTATTCCAATATAAGCTACGGCATGCCTAACAGGGAACTTATAAATATTCATTTCATCTCCATGGGGATAATGAACGGCCTGAATGCTCCCATTGCCGATCCCCTCACGCCGGGACTTATTGAAGCCATGAGGGCAGCGGATTTCCTTGCCGGAAGGGATCCATATGGTATGAAATACCTGTCATTTTATAGAAAATAATATAGTTTTGGGTTATAATCTTTTCTGTTTATTAATTTGAGAAAGGGAGAATCAAATGGCTAAGGTACTTCTAAAAGACCTGACCAAGAGATTCGATGAAGTTGTGGCTGTTAACAAGATGAACGACGTCATCGAAGATCAACAATTTGTGGTCCTGGTAGGACCCTCAGGATGCGGTAAAACCACCACTCTGCGTATGATAGCAGGCCTGGAGGAAGTAACCGAGGGAGAAATCTATATCGGAGATAGATTGGTCAACGATGTCCCCCCAAAGGACAGGGATATCGCGATGGTTTTTCAAAACTATGCCCTTTACCCCCATATGGATGTGTACAACAACATGGCTTTCGGGCTCAAGCTTCGAAGGACCCCCAAAGCCGAGATCGAGAAAAGAGTACATAACGCCGCCAGTATCCTGAAGATCGAAGACCTTCTCAAAAGAAAACCCAAACAGCTTTCAGGCGGGCAGAGGCAGCGTGTAGCCCTGGGTAGAGCTATTGTAAGGGATCCCAAGGTGTTCCTTATGGATGAGCCGCTGTCTAACCTGGACGCCAAGTTAAGGGTACAGATGAGGACCGAGATCGCAAAACTGCACCAGAGGCTCAAAGCCACTATCGTCTATGTGACCCATGACCAGACAGAAGCCATGACCATGGCCAGCAAGATCATTATCATGAAAGACGGTAATGTGCAGCAGACCGGGGCGCCGCAGGAAGTCTATGACCATCCTGACAATATGTTCGTTGCCGGTTTTATAGGATCCCCGGCCATGAACTTCGTGGATGTCACGGTCACTGAAAATCTGACCCTGAAGAATGACCAGTTTGAGATCGATACGAGCGACAAGCTCAAGGATATCATCAAGAAGAACGACCTTAAGGGCAAGGATATAGTCGCCGGCATAAGGCCCGAGGACCTGGAAGATTCAGAGTTCATACCCGAAGCCGGGGATAACAATACCATTATTGCCGATGTAGAGGTAACAGAGCCTATGGGTGCAGAGATTTATGTCTACATAGACATAAACGGAGTACTTATGACAGCCCGGGTCACGCCAAGGTCAAAACTCAAAAGTGGAGACAAGGCAAAACTATTCGTAAACCTGGACATGATGCATCTATTTGATAAGAAGACAGAGAAGGCATATATATAAGGCATAAAGCCTGATATATAATGGATAAAAGCAAGGCGCAGCATTATTAAATTGTTGTGCTTTGCTTTTTCTTTTTATAAAATTAATGCTAATGGATTCAAGATATGATGTGATAATCTCGGGAGCCGGCCCATCGGGGAGCCTTCTGGGATATCTGCTGGCCAGCAAAGGCATCAGTACCCTTATATTGGAAAAGCAGGAATTTCCCAGGCATAAGAGGCATAATCCACCGTTTACTTACTTCCGGAAGCAGCATAATGAAGATACTTGGCTATGAAGCGGAAAGAACTGCAGACCCTGAAGAGGAAAAAAAATATTTTAATGCGGCCGGTCTGGATTTTGGCGGCATTAAAAATGGGTATGTGTGGGCATTTCCCAGAAAAAAAATGATATCCTATGGGATCGGCGCCCCTTTTTCTACGGCCCGGACTATGAAAAGTTATTTCCAAACCTACATGAATGGAAACAGCAATGGGAATATGGCAGATATAAAAGCCCAGTCTATACCGGTCCGGACAGAAAATACGCCGGTCTGCGGCTACAGGGTCCTGGCGGTGGGGGATGCTGCCTGCCTGGGAGACGGCTTTAACGGTGAAGGCATATATAATTCACTTAAAAGTTCCCATATTGCGGCAGAAAGCATAGATAATGCATTAAGTACATCCAGGTATGATTTCCCGGATTACCGGCAGAGGATATTGGGGGACATATATGAGGACATAAAAATATCCCTCAGGTTTTCAAGGGTTTTCTTTTTGTATCCCATTTTTTTCTATAAGCTTTTCAAGACGGATGAAAGATTTTTCAGGCTTGTATGCCGGGTGCTGCGGGGTGAGAAGAAATATAGTGATATTTCTGGAAGATTAAACCTTTTTGGGTGATAATGAAAGCAGTATTATACATTGGACTTGTACAGATATTAGCTTGAAAGGAAGATTTGATGGCTGAAAAAGAAAAAGAGACTATTATTGCCCAGATATCAGATATCCATGTAGGGGAATCCCACTTCGTACCCAGCCTTCTTACCAGGGCAATAGATGAGATAAATGAACTAAATCCTGATGTAGTCATAATAACCGGAGACCTTACAGCCAATGGGTTCAGGCGTGAATATGAAACGGTAAAGAATTACCTGGCTCCCATAAAATGCAGGAACCTTATAGTGCAGCTTGGAAATCATGATTCCAGGAATGTGGGATATCTTCATTTTGAGGAACTTTTCGGCCAGAGGTATAGGACCTTCTGCAATGAAGAAGTCACCATAATCGCTGCCGACTCCAGTGAGCCGGACCTTGATAACGGGCAGATAGGAAGGGAGCACTATAAATGGATCAAAGAAGAGTTCGCTAAAAAACCTAAAAAGAATTTCAAGATATTCGCCATACATCACCACCTGGTCTCAGTGCCCAATACGGGGAGGGAGCGCAATATTGTAAATGATGCCGGGGATGTCCTGGAGACCATCGTCGATGCCGGGGTGGATATGGTGCTTTGCGGGCACAAACATGTACCCTATCTGTGGAGGATAGAAGATATGCTGGTAGTGACTTCAGGTACTGTTTCCTGCCTGAGACTCAGGGGAATTATAGAGCCCAGTTATAATATAATATATATCAGGGAAAAAGAGATAGATATATACAGGAGGTCTCCCTTTGATAGGATAGAAAAGATCCTTGGAGTAAAAAGGGTGGGCAGGAAGGCTAAGCTCTGTGAAAAATTTATTACGGAAAAAAGATAACAGGCATAAAAAGCTTATAGCCCTTATAGACGGAGAACACTATCCTGATGTGACCAGGGATGCACTGGCCATGCTGAAAGACTGTTTTACCGGAAGTTTTGCCGGCATTGTGTTTCTGGGCGGAAGCGAAAAGCTGGTGATGGATGACCTGGAAGAATATTTTGGCGGGGAAGTATACATTATCAGTGACCTGGACTGTGATTTTATGGAAGCACTTAAGCAATTCAAGCCTGATATAGCATATGACCTGAGTGATGAACCGGTGGTAGACTACAGGTCCAGGATGAAGATAGCATCTTTCTGCATTGCCAGCGGATGCAGTTATATGGGGCCCGATTTCCTTTTTGAAAGCCAGAGATCTGATATCAGGCTTTCAGTGAGATCGCTCTCCATAATAGGTACAGGCAAGAGGATAGGAAAGACAGCAATAAGCTCATATGCAGCTAAATTATATTCCGAGGAGGATATGGACGTAGCCATCCTGGCCATGGGAAGGGGAGGACCTGCGGAACCACAGGTCATAAAAGGCGATGAAATAGATATTAATCCGGAATATCTTCTTGAGCTTAACCGGAAAGGTCTTCATGCCAGCTCTGATTACATAGAAGATGCTATGTTGAGCGAGATAACCACTATAGGCTGCAGGAGATGCGGCGGAGGTTTTGCCGGGGATATATTCATGACCAATCTGGAACAGGGTGCAAGAATAGCCGAAAGCCTGGGCCCGGACCTTTTGATAGTAGAGGGAAGCGGCGCTTCAATACCCGGAATAGACACAGACGCCAGGATCTGCGTTATTGGGGCTTTCCAGGACTGGACCAGCATTATAGGGTACCTGGGGATATACAGGATAATCCTGGCAGACCTGATAATCCTTACCATGTGCGAAGAACCGATGGCGGACGACAATAAGATAGTTAAACTGGAAAAAGAGATAAAAAAATACAATCCGGGGGCAGCAGTGCTAAGGACTGTATTCAGACCCAAACCCCTGTCAAACATAAAGGGCAAAAAAGTATTCCTGGCTATGACTGCCAGTCCGGCAATAGAAAATAAAATAAGTAAATATATGGAGAAGGAATACGGATGCCGGGTAGCGGCAGCCAGCTTTAACCTCTCGAACCGGCACGAATTGAGAAAAGACCTGGCCTCCAGTCCGGCTTTTGATACCATACTTACCGAACTGAAGGCAGCTGCGGTCGATGTACTTACCCGGTATGCTTCGGAGAATAAGAAGGAAGTATCATTTATCGATAATATCCCGGTGGTAACCAAAAGGGGAAGCAGTTTTAAAAAAGAACTTATGGGATTGATAAGATAGGAGTCAAAGCCGATGGGGCGGGCAGAAAAAGAATCGAAACAGAATACGGTAGTCATATCGGATAAGAAAAGCGGGCTTCCGTTTTCCAGGGGCATACTGGCATCTTCCATAGCCGTGGCCGGACTGGAGATGATGGTAGCTCACAAGATAGCTTCAGATGTACAGGATTATTTTATTGACAACAATATAAGAACCATAACCCTGGAAGAGCTAAGGTCTCTTGCCTTCAGGTTCATAAAGGATGAGGCTGGGCTGAATAATGCCGAGAAATATCTTCTATGGCAGTCTGTAGGAAAACTGCATAAACCTACCATAATCCTTGTGGGAGGGGCTACTGGCGTAGGCAAGTCTACGGTTGCCACGTTACTGGCCAGCCGGCTTAATATCACCAGGGTGGCATCTACCGATGCCATAAGGGAGGTAATGCGGGCTTCAGTATCAGAAAAGCTTATCCGTCCCCTGAGGGGCTCTTCATACAGCGCATATAAGAATTTGACCCTGCCCCCGACAGGAGTAGAGCCGGTAATACTGGGCTTCAGGGAGCAGGTACTGGCGGTCAATGTAGGTATTGAAGCTATTATAAAGCGGAGCGTAGAAGAAAAGACAGACATAGTCATAGAAGGTGCCCATGTGGTGCCGGGATATCTGGATACCGCCAGATATGATGATAAGGCCATAATAATCAGTATGCTTATTGCAGTACCTGATAAGAATGTCCATAAAGAACATTTTGCCAAAAGGACAGTGGAGACCCAGGGTTCGCGTCCGGTACAGAGATATATCAAACACCTGGACAAGATACTTATGATACAGGATTACCTGGAAGACCTGGCTGCAAAAAATAATGTAAGCATAATCCAGAACTATAATTTGGA
>CAZDXU010000252.1:0-3809 GCA_964509585.1 uncultured Actinomycetota bacterium
GCAGTCAGGGGAGTAAATGGTATTTGAATTAAAGGGAAAGATAAAGAATGTAGAAATAGAATCGGAGATGCAGGACTCATACCTGAGTTATGCCATGAGTGTAATCATCGGAAGGGCGCTTCCGGATATCAGGGATGGCCTGAAACCCGTCCACCGCCGGATCCTTTATGCCATGCAGGATATGGGGATGCGGTCCAATACGCCTTATAAGAAAAGTGCAAGGATAGTGGGTGAAGTGCTGGGCAAGTACCATCCCCATGGAGATACTGCAGTATATGATGCCATGGTGAGGATGGCCCAGAATTTTTCCCAGCGCTATATGTTGATAGACGGGCATGGAAACTTCGGTTCCGTGGATGGAGACAGAGCCGCTGCCATGAGGTATACCGAGGCCAGGCTGGCACCTTTTGCGGAAGAACTACTGCTGGACATCGATAAGGATACGGTTGATTTTGTAGACAACTTTGATAGTTCCCTTACGGAACCGTCAGTAATGCCTTCAAAGATGCCCAACCTCCTGGTAAACGGCTCTTCAGGAATAGCAGTAGGCATGGCCACCAATATCCCTCCCCACAACCTTGCAGAAGTGGCAGATGGCGTCATCTACCGCATAGACCATCCCAAATGCTCCATAAAAGACCTCATGGGGATGATCAAGGGACCGGACTTTCCCACAGGGGGGATAATAATGGGCCTTGACGGTATAAGGGAAGCTTATGAGACTGGAAAAGGCAGGCTGGTGGTAAGGGGAAGAGTCCACCAGGAACAGCAGAAAAAAGGAAATATACATATAATAGTCAGCGAACTGCCCTATCAGGTCAACAAGGCAAAGTTTGTAGAAAAGATCGCCGAACTGGTAAGGCATAAAAAGACAGAAGGTATTAGCGACCTCAGGGATGAATCAGACAAAAGCGGAATGAGGGTAGTAATCGAACTTAAAAAGGATGTCATACCCCATGTAGTAATAAATTCCCTTTATAAGAATACACAGCTCCAGGATACATTCGGCGTTATAATGCTGAGCCTGGTGGATGGAGTGCCGAAGACATTAAACCTTGCCGGGATCATAGATGAATATGTCAAACACCGTTATCAGGTAGTAGTGCGCAGGGCTAAATACGAGCTGAAAAAAGCTGAAGAAAGGGAGCATATACTTGCCGGCTACCTGATCGCCCTGGATAATCTCGATGCCGTCATAAAGATAATACGTTCATCAAAGGATGCGCCCACAGCCAAAAATAGACTGGTAAAGGAATTTGAACTCACCCCTATACAGGCGCAGGCGATACTGGACCTCAGGCTGCACAGGCTGACAGGGCTTGAGAGGGATAAGATAAAGCAGGAACATGATGAGATACTGGAAAGGATAGAAAAGCTCAAAGAACTCCTGGGAAGCGATAAACTGCTTTATGGGGAGATAAAAAAAGAGTTAAGCCAAATAAGGAAAAAATATGAGGACCAGAGGAGGACCGATATATCAGCAGATGAATCAGATATAGATATAGAGGACCTGATCCCTGAAGAAGAAAATGTGATCTCCATATCCCATTCCGGATATATCAAGAGGGTGCCAGTCACTACTTACAGGAAACAGGGCCGGGGCGGCCGGGGAGTCACCGGCACCAATCTTAAGGATGAGGATTTTGTGGAGCACCTGTTTATTGCCTCCACCCATCATTATATGATGTTCTTCTCAAACCGGGGAAAAGTTTACCGACTGAAGGTACACCAGCTTCCCACAGGCAGCAGGACTTCAAAGGGCAAGGCCATAGTCAATCTACTCCCATTTACCTCCGGGGAAAATGTGGCGGCGATCATTGCCGTAAAGGAGTATACAAAGACTCAGTACCTCATAATGGCTACCAAAAAAGGCCTCATAAAGAAAACCTCTATAACGGATTATGATACTCCCAGGAAGGACGGGATAATAGCCATAAATATAAGGAAGGGCGATGAACTTATCGATGTGGAAAGGTCCAATGGCAATGATGAGGTCATCATGGTCTCCAGGAACGGCCAGGCTATCAGGTTCAGCGAGAAGGACTGCCGTCCCATGGGCAGGGTGTCCCAGGGAGTCAAAGGCATGAAGCTTTCCGGCGACGATGAAGTCCTTTCCATGATGGTGGCAAAAGAGATAGACGGCGACCTTTTTGTGCTCACTGAGAACGGCTATGGCAAAAGGACACCTCTTTCCCAGTATAACAGGCAGAAAAGGGGAGGGCAGGGGGTCAAGACACTCAAAGTCACAGATAAGAAAGGCAAGGCTGCCGGAGCCGGCATACTTAAGGACGGATATGATATTATGGTGATCTCTGCCAGCGGAATACTGATAAGGATCCCTGCAAAGTCTATTTCCAAAACCGGGAGATCCACCCAGGGGGTAAAGGTAATAAACATGGGGGAAGGAAATAAGGTAGGATCATATTCCATAGTAGCTTCACAATAATAATTATAATATGGATATACCGGCCCTTAATAGGTTTGATTTAAAGGGCAAATCTGTTATTATAAGCTTTCGAATATATAATATTTTTTTGTAAGTCGGTCATTATCAATAGGATACCTAATTACCTAAAGGAGGTAAAAAATGGCAGAGGCGAAACCTGAAGTACATCCGGATTTTAACAAAAAGAGCAGCACTGGTATGGAGCCGAAGATCGCAGTACTTATAGCACATGTCGGCTTTCTGGTCGGTGCCGGATGGCTTTCCGGTCTTATAATCTATTTGCTGGAGAAAGAGAACCGTTTTGTCAAGTTCCATGCAATGCAGTCACTGGTCATCGGCGCAGCCGAAGTTATACTCTACATCATTGCAGCTATCCTGACAGTAGTCATAATCGGGGCATTCTGCTTCCCAGTTATCTGGATCGCAGCCCTGGTCATCAGGATAATAATAATCATGAAGGTCAATAATGGTGAATACTACAAATTCCCCTGGCTGGGCGAGATGTCTGATAAATGGACAAAGATGTAATCGCAGTAAATTAAACATAAATATGTCTTAATGAAATAGTATAGTCCAATATATTAATGTATTGGACTATACATGGTCTTAGGGGGTATAAATGGCTACCATAAACAGAAGAGTCTTAAAAAGCATAAGCGAGCTCTCAAGTTTTAAGTTTATGCTGGTTTTTTACCTGGTATTTTTTATCCTGTCTGTAATAATAATGGGGCTTATCGCCCTTCTTGCCTGGCTGGGCCTTTCTTCTACCGGATTTGATGTGAATGATATGCTCCAGAGCTCCGGGCTTGGAAATATGGGAATGCTTAACCTGGGCGGCGGAAGCACATTATTATTTCTAATAATCTTTATTATCGGGGGCCTTATTGCTTCTGTTTTTTATGCTGCCTTCGGGACACTGATGGTATGGATCGGGAATGTCATACTGAAGATAAGCGGGGGATTGGAACTAAGGTTCATCGAAAGGGAAGATACCGGCAAGTCCTAGGATCCATTTTATCTTGACAAAAATAAATTAAATTGATATTTTGACCCCTGTGCAAAAACGGGCAGAAACCGTTTCTGCACAAATGCCTGCCATACGATGTTTGTTCCGGATCCATAATCAGGTCATCCGGATCCGTGGGCCTATAGCTCAGCAGGTTAGAGCGCATCCCTGATAAGGATGAGGTCTCTGGTTCGAGTCCAGATAGGCCCACCAGTTTAATACTTTTCTAAATGAATGTATCCATATATATATTAATAACCTATATTTTTATTCTAAAAAAATCATATATTATTGTATAATTACCTATAATGATTAAGCTTGAGAAAATATTATTAAAAATTTTAAGTGGTTCTTCAG
>CAZDXU010000253.1:0-8794 GCA_964509585.1 uncultured Actinomycetota bacterium
GAAAAATACCTTGATGATATCAGGGATAAATACCGTGAAAATGACCAGGTCCTGGAATATATTGAAAATATGAAGCAGGACATACTTAAGAACCTGAAAAATTTCCTGCCAAAAAAACCGGCAAATGCGGCAATGCCGGCTATTTTCCCCTGGATGAAGGAGCTCCCTTTCAAAAAATATATAGTGAATGTCCTGATAGATAATTCAGGTGTTAAAGGTGCTCCGGTTATCATAGAGAAAAACCCCACCCATAAGAATCTTTTTGGCAGAATAGAAAAGGAAGCCCAGCTGGGAGTGCTGGCAACCGACTTTACCATGATCCGTTCCGGCTCCCTCCATAAAGCCAATGGCGGATTTTTGGTACTGCCTGTGGAGGACCTTTTCAAAAATATCTTTTCCTGGGACAGTCTCAAGATGTCCTTAAGGGATAAGAAGATCATAATAGAGGATATAAGCGAAAAACTGGGAGTGGTATCTACAAAAAGCCTCAAACCGGAACCCATACCCCTGGATATAAAGGTAATACTCATCGGCAATCCATATCATTACAATATACTGTACAAAATGGACAGTAACTTTAAGAAACTGTTTAAAATCAAGGCAGATTATGACCTGTCCATGAAAAATTCCCATAAAAATATCAAAGACTATGCCCGGTTTATATGCACATTATGTACCAAGGAAGACCTGTCCCATCTGAGGTCTGATGCAGTAGCAAAGGTACTGGAATATGGTGTAAGGCTTTCGGGGGACCAGGAAAAGATATCCACCCGGTTTTCGGAAATATCAAATATTATTATGGAAGCTGATTATTATGCCCGGGAAAAAGGCATCAAATATATTGAAGCTTCCCATATTGAAAAAGCTATAGAGGAAAAACATTACCGTTCCAACCTCCTCCAGGAAAAGATAAAAGACATGATAGAAAATGGCACCATACTCATCTCCACAGACGGCAGCATGACAGGCCAGGTAAACGGCCTTTCGATCCTAGATGCAGGTGATTATGCGTTTGGAAGGCCTTCCAGGGTAACTGCATCCATAGGTATGGGAAAAGCAGGAATAATGGATATTGAAAGGGAGACAAAGCTTGGAGGACCCATACATACCAAAGGAGTGCTTATACTATCGGGATACCTGACGGAAAAATATGCCATAGACCGTCCTTTGAACCTTTCTGCCAGGATAGTATTCGAACAGAGTTATGGCGGAGTTGAAGGAGACAGCGCTTCCAGCGCTGAACTGTATGCTATGCTGTCTGCCATATCCGGCGCACCCATCGACCAGAACCTGGCAGTGACCGGCTCAGTCAACCAGAAAGGCGAAGTCCAGGCTATCGGAGGAGTTAATGAAAAGATAGAAGGTTTCTTTGAGGTCTGCAGGTTAAAAGGTCTAAACGGCAGGCAGGGAGTCCTTATTCCGCACAGCAATATAAAGAACCTTATGCTAAAAGAAGAAGTGGTAAAAGCAGTAAAAGATAAGAAATTTAATATTTACGGAGTAAAGACTATAGATGAGGGTATAGAGTTACTAACCGGTATCAGGGCAGGAAAACGGGACAAGAAGGGCAAATTTCCCACTGATTCCATAAATTATACAGTTGATGAAAAAATAAAAGAGTATACCGATAAGCTAAAAAAATTATCCGGAAACAATGAAAAAAACTAGAATATGGTCTTACTTCCCAGTTTATAGTCAATATTCTTAAGCTTCCTTATTATATCAATATTATAGGGGCACCTGGGAATGCATTCTCCGCATGCTGTGCAGCTGTCGGCTTTTTTATCCTGCTTCCCGTAGGCCTGCCTGGCCAACTCCTCTCCGCCGTACCAGTGCTTCAGCCTTTCCCTGAGGGCAAAATCTGAAGTATTGTCCACTACCCCGTCATCCATCTGGCGGTCAAAATATCCTTCTATCATGCACAGCTCTGGTATATTTATCCCTTCGGGACAGGGAAGGCATTTTCCGCATTGCCTGCATACATATTGCCCCAGTTCGGGCGCATCCCTGAATATATCCTGTGTCTGCTTTTCAGTAAGAGGTTTAAAGTTTCTGGCATATTCAATATCCTGCTGGAGCATCTTTTTGGTATTTGCGCCTGCCACCACTACCGAGGCCGGCCTGTCCATGGCGTACCTGAAGGCAGTTTCTGCCGATTTCCACAAATAACCGTCAGCCACTGGTTTCATCAGTATAATTGCCATATCCCTTTTTATGGCTTCCGGTACCAGCACTTCCTCGATCCCGGGGAAATTAAACCTGTCAAAATAGTTTATGGTGGTCATAACTGCATCAAAGGGATAACTTTTTATTGATTCGATAAGCACATCAGGCTGGCCGTGCATGGAAATTCCAATAAACCTTATCTTGCCTTTTTTTTGGGCCTCTTCTGCTGCTTCCAGGGCTCCGCCCGGTGCCAGTATCTGCTTCAATTCGTCAAACCTGTTCCCTCCCCGGGGATATGAAGCGCCTATACCGTGGATTATATGAAGGTCTATATGATCAGTGCGGAGTCTTTTTAAACTGCCGTCCAGGCTTTTCAGGTATGATATCTTATCCCTTCCTCCAGTCTTGGTAGCCAACACGAACTCATCCCTCCTGCATGATACAGTCCTGCCTATCTTTTCTTCAGAATGACCATTGCCATAGCTTTCCGCGGTCTCAATATAATTGCCGCCGCTATCCAGATAATAATTCAAAAGATCCTCCGCATCTTCAAGGTGTATCTCCAGAAGATGAAAACCGCCCATGCCCAGTATGCTTGTCTTAAGCCCGGTTTTGCCAAAATCTCTTTTTTCCATTTCCTCTCCCCTGTCTTATGGCTTTATATTTATTTTACCATACTTATTTACGGAACTGCTGTTTTTAAGTTTTTTCCATAATATTAATATGGTATCATTCTTTTTATTCTATCTTACAGGCGATTATAATTGCTGGCAGACAATTTCTATTTAAACTCTTTTATTATTTTCCAGGGGAGCATATTAATAGTGTATCCCACTGGTATCACATAAATTTTTCCCGTAACCTTCAGGAAACTCCAGCAGATCTCTTATATTATAATCAGCAAAAGCGCCCGCCGGAACTTCTCCCAGATCCAGGGATACAGACTGGTTTATTGATCATGCCAGGAAAATCAGGAAGATCTGTTATATAATAATATTATGAGATTTATTATGAAAAAAACTTTTATATTCTTTATATCTATGGCTTTGGCTTTTTTTATAATCCTGCCAGGATGCAGCCGGGAACCCGAAAGGTCCGCTGCCGGTAATACCGGGCGGCAAGATAACTCTGCCCCGGAAGAAAGATCCGATCCAGGACTGGATGGGGAAAGCTCCGGAAATGAAGAAGTCCGGGATGAGGAATCTGAAGAAGACAGCAGTTCAGAAACAGATCTGGAAAAACTGGCAGGTATGGAAAGAAGCTTCCAGGCGGCAAATGCTTTCCCGGGACTTTCATTCCAGAGACCACTGGGTTTTTATGTCCCTGATGACGGCAGTAAAAGAATATTCATTGTAGAGCAGGCAGGAAAGATATTGACCATATATCCTGACAGCGGATCAGGACTATTCCTTGACATCCAGGACAGGGTGGATGACAGCGGAAACGAGATGGGTCTTTTGGGTCTGGCATTCCATCCGGATTTTTCCGGCAATGGTCTTTTCTACCTGAATTATACCGGTCCGGAAGGAACAGTCATCTCAGAATACAAGATCTCCAGTGAAGACCCTGAAAAAGCAGATCCTGAAAGCGAAAAGATCATTCTTGCTTTCAGCCAGCCCTATTCCAACCATAATGGCGGCCAGCTGGCATTTGGACCGGACGGTTATTTGTATATAGGCACCGGTGACGGAGGAAGTGCCGGTGATCCCGGGGATAATGGACAAAACCGGGAAACTTTTTTAGGGAATATCTTACGGATAGATGTAGACGGCAGCCAGGACGGTCTTGCCTATTCCATACCCGGGGACAATCCTTTTTTCAACAATGACCAGGGTTTCCTCCAGGAGATATTTGCCTATGGACTGAGAAATCCCTGGCGTTTTAGTTTTGATCCTGCCAGCGGCAGGCTATGGGCAGCAGATGTGGGACAGGACCAGATAGAAGAAATAGACATAATAGAAAAAGGAAAGAATTACGGATGGAATATAATGGAAGGAAGCCGGTGCTTTGAACCTCCGTCAGATTGCGATGCCCGGGGGCTGGTCCTGCCTGTATATGAATATGACCATTCCCAGGGAAGCTCCATAACTGGAGGCTATGTGTATCATGGTGAGAGCCTCCCTGTGCTAAAAGGAATATATGTATATGCAGACTTTGTTTCCGGAAATATATGGGGACTGTCTTATACGCCGGAAGAAACAGTCCGGAATTTCATACTGGCAGAAACAGACCTTAATATAAGTTCATTCGGGTTGGATGAAAACAATGAACTTTATTTCACTGCCTTTGACGGAAATATTTACCAGCTGGCTGTCGACTAGGCCCTATTTGTACCTGTATATGGCAGCAACTCCTGTGCTGACCGGCATATCATCTCCGGGAAGCACCAGGACTTTTCCTTTTTTCTTTATGACTGATTCTGCCAGATCATCAAGTACGTCATCAAAGTCTGGATCCTTCTTATCACCATATACTATTTTTCCAGTCATATCATCGATCTTACCGGGTATCATCTTCTCCGCCCCGATCAGGATGGTATCAACTTTTCCTTCCACAGCAGCCATTGCCACCTGCTCCAGATCCCCGGAACCCTGGAGACTGGCTTCTGCATTTTTATATGATTCAATAATATGCTCTATTTTTTCCTTATACAGGACTTCCATTATCTTTAATGCCTCATCCAGCATCTTATCCTCATCAAGGGCTTTATAGGAATCCTTTATTATCCGCGGGACCAGATTTGGATTCTGGCTTATTTTTTTAAACATGCCATAATGCTCAGCCAGCGATACCAGTATAAGGGGAAGGTTTTGTTTCCTGGAATAATTATCAAGTATAAACCTGTCTACATACCTGAAAAACCTTTCAATGTCGTCCTCGATGGCATCCTTCTTTCCGCCATGACCATGGTACATGGCGGTCCCTTCAGTCTTTCCATGGGACCCGTGAGACAGATATGACTGGGGATGCTCGTCTCCCAGAACTTCGTCTATAGTAGTAGGAGTCCCGGGATCAAAAGGAATCTTTTCAATCCCGTATTTATTTCCTTCATACAGGACAAGATCGCTCTGGCTGAGACCAAGAAGATGAAACCTGTCCATGGATTGGTAAAACCTGATAAGCGGTTTTATGTGGAAGCTTTCAGACACCAGGGAAAGTGCCGGGACTGAAGTATTCAGTCTGTACACAATGCACCTTTTGGGATTACATAATATGGCTGTACCCTCTAAAGTATTATTCCAGAAATCTTTATCTTCACCTATCTGGTAAAAGGGCTTAAGCAATGATTCCAAATTGTTCTTTCTATAATTTTTTTCCAGTGTGTGCGTTATTTTGCCCAGAAGGTCTTTATATAGTATGGGATCCTTCTTATTATCCGGTGAATACCTGTGAGTAGGCTGGTAAAGGGAAATACACGGGTAAGTATTTTCATATATTATTTCATCCGGAAATTCCTTTGTGATCCTGTATTCTATTTCTTCCAATTTTCTTCCTCCTGTTTCTATCATTATTCAAATAAAGCTATATTCTTATTATGACACATCCCGGGTAATTTTTTTAATTTTAAAGTGTTATTCATAGTGTTTTATTTTAAAAAGCTGCTGCCATAAATCCCTGCAGGCTCATAGATTGAAATAGACAATTTTTTCCTTTTACTTATGAAATTATCTCCTTGCCAGTTTTATCCTTTTTAATATGAAGGATAAAAATACCAGTGACATCAGTATGGAAAATATGATAACCATACCGCTGCTGTCCAGGTCCGTACCTATTAGCAGTGCATGTATAAATGCCAGAAACAGCACCAGGTATACTATCATATGCAGTATCCGCCATGGTCTTATTTTCCTGCGGATCAGTATGGCCAATAGGCCGATGTATAGAAAGATAAGAGCAAGCCTGCCGGCATAGATCCAGAAGCCAGTCCAGGAAGAAAATACAGGTAGGAAAACCGAGATATCACCTGCCTGGATTGCATTCATAACGGGATGGGCAGTTATAAGGGCCAGGCCGGTATAGGCAAAAATATGATGGATCCTTATGGACGGTTTTCCAAAATAGCTTGATATCTCTTTCAAAAATGGCGACATCATGGCTGCAACCGAAAGTGATGTGAAGCCAAAAAGGGCAAAAAGGCGTACAAAAAAGCTAAAAACTCCGGAATAAGGTCCAGTTAAAAATATTATACACACAGCAGCATAAAGGACCATTATCATAGCCACTATGTAGTATCCTCTTCTTGTTATCCCTCTTTGTTTATTGGCTTTCCTGGTCAAAATAAAGTCCTTCCAAACAGTGAATCTTTAATAGAAGTATATCATCTATCTGTAACAGGCCAAATCTTTATAAAGCATGAATAGCCTGGCTCTGGGTGAGTAATCAGATATAATAATAGATGAGAATGGAGAAACCGACAATCTAGTATATCCAGTAAATGGTTTCATAATAAAACCTTAATTGACCACTTTATCGACCATATGGCTTCATTATCTATGTCTTTTTAATTGATTCTATTAGTGTTTTCATGAAAAAGCCAAAGCCTATTGAAATAGTTATATGTCCAATCCCGGCAATATATGGCAGATAGGATAAATCTAAACAGAGTACATCCAGTATTCCCCTGTATATCAAAGCAAAAAGAGTTAATAGCAGACCCGCATTATAGACCCAGAAAAAAGCATTGTAGTATTTTTTGGAAGTAATGCCGAAGACTTTATCCAGGATAATTATTATTAAGAAAAATATAAAACCCAGTACCAGGATGTGTGAATGGGTAAAGCTTAAGGCTGTGTCTGATTTAAAATCCATCATGCGGGTATACTCCCTGTAAAAAACTCCAAAAGCGAGCCCCAATACCAGATAAAATAGTGAAGCCGTAAAAGCTTTTTTCATACTTTCCTCCCTGCTAGAATAATTTTGTTATGTTTGATCCCTGTTCTTGCCTATATTGTCAATAAGGTCCATGTCGCCTGCAGTAACAATACATGTTTTGAACCCTCTTCCCTTAACTGACCAAGCTTTTTATATATTTCATCATATTCAAACCGTTTAGACAAATGAAAACGATCCAGATCCTTCAGCTAAATTATATACGCATATGACTGGTAAACTGGTTCGGGATACTTTACTCCTTCAAATTGTACGTTCATGTTGCCTATCAATATTATCTTTTCTTGTATTTATCTCCATGCCTGTATTTCAATAATTGACACACTTCTTCTTAGTTCGTAAGGACTTTCCTGCTCCTTTTTGCTTCAAGCTCGCTTAATGCTATTTTGCGGATGCGTATGGATTTTGGCGTTGCTTCAACAAGCTCGCTGTCATCAATATATTCCAGGGCATCATCAAGACTCATTATCCTGGGAACATTGAAATGTTCCATACCGCCATCACCCTTTGACCGCATATTCGACAGCTGTTTTTCCTTACATACATTTACCCATATATCCACTTTACGGGAATTCTGGCCCACCACCTGACCTTTATATACACTGGACCCTGCTCCATAGAATAACTCTCCCCTGTCCTGCAGATTGGTCAATCCATATAAACGCGTTATCCCGCTTTCGCATGCGACCATTGAGCCCCTTTCCCTTTTTTTCCATTCGCCCTTATCCTCAAGATAAGAATAAAAAAGACTGTTCATTATTCCGGTGCCCCGCGTATCGGTCATGAAATCCCGCCTGTATCCGAACAGTCCCTGTGTCGGTATTGTAAACTCAAGATATGTAAATCCTTCGCTTATTTCCATTTTTTTCATCAGGCCATAACGGCTTTGCAGCTTTTGTATCACCGAACCTGAATACTGTTCGGGAACAGATATAAATAATTCTTCATATGGTATATATCTTTTCCCCTTGATGGTCTTAGTTATTACCTGCGGCTGGGAAATCTGCAGCTCATAACCCTCCCTGCGCAATCTTTCAATAAAAATAGCCAGATGAAATTCACCCCTTCCTGAGACGATCCAGCCGCCTGCAGGATTATCTTCAACCATTAATGCAACATCATTCTCGAGTTCCTTATATAATCTTTCCCTGAGCTGCCTTGAAGTGGTAAACTGACCCTCCTTTCCTGCAAAAGGAGAGGTGTTAACAGAAAAATTTACTTTAACGGTAGGCTCCTCGATTTCTATAAGCGGAAGGGCTGCCGGACTGTCAATATCAGCCACTGTTTCACCGATCATAATATCCGGTATACCTGCAATTGCCACAATTTCTCCCGCTGCTGCCTGGCTGATCTCATTCCTGGCAAGCCCCTGGAAAGTCATCAGTGATGTAAGCCGGTATTTTTTATTCTTTCCTTCCCTGTTTATCTGCATTACTTCCTGGGCCGATTTGATATTTCCATTATATATGCGGCATGTTGCAATACGGCCCCTGTAATTATCCCAGCTTATTGAAGTAACAAGCATCTGCAAAGGCAGATCCTCACAACCGCCAGGGGGAGGAATATAATTTATGATCTCATCAAATAATGGAGTAATGTCCTGCATCAGGTTCAAGTCAGGCTTCAAACCTGATTTTCCCATTCTTGAAGAGGTATAGACAACAGGAAAGTTTGCGGTTTTATCATCGGCGCCAAGATCGATAAAAAGGTCAAAAGTGTCATTTAATGCCTTATTTAT
>CAZDXU010000254.1:0-13680 GCA_964509585.1 uncultured Actinomycetota bacterium
TATCGTGGTAGCATTCTTGACTATGAAAAAAATAGCCATCTATGACAGATATCTATCCACAGCCGGAGGAGGCGAGAGGTACAGCTGCAAAATGGCAGAGGTGCTTTCCAGGGTCCATGATCATTCAGTAGAACTGGTAACTGATATTTTTACAGACCTGGACTCGATATCGGAAAAGCTGAACCTCGATCTTTCCCGGGTCCGGCTCAGGATCTTTCCCTATATCTCCGATGATTATGCCAGGCGCCTTACCGGCAGCTATGACCTTTTTATAAATGCCACTTACCTCAGCTCCCTTTCTGCCCATGGGAAAAAGAATATATACCTCTGTTATTTTCCCACTCCATTCGATGTGGATTTCGGCTTCCTTCACCGGTTCCTGCTCCTCTTCTTCCGCCAGCCTGCCCGGCAGCTTTTCCGCCTGGCGGCAAATATGACGCGGGGGTTTTCCGGTATTGCGGTAGAGGAGGGCCTTTATGAGCCCAGGAGGTTTATGCTGAGAAGGGGAAGCTGGTCCTGCGGCCGGGTGTCCCTGGCGGTAAAGACAGGCAGAGGTTTCCGGCTGGGTATAAAAAATCCGCCCGGGAGCCTTCTGGAAGAGATGAAGGTACATGTGCGGGCTTACAGGAGAGGGGATGATGGCGGGGGCAAAAGCAATCCCGCCTTTGAGTACAGACAGACCCTGGGCAGAGGCCAGAGACGGACTGTGGATCCGGGTCTTGACGGGGTTGAAGATGGATACAGGGTGATCGTAGAATCAGATACATTTTTCCCCTCACAGGGGGAAAACCACACTGCTGATTCCAGGAAATTGGGCGCAGTTCTGTATGATGAGTCCAGGACGGGGATTCTCAAGCGCCTGGTCCTTAAGGCAATAGGCTATGTGCCGCTGTTTTTGACCACTTTTCCCAGAGACCTTAGATTCCTGGATTCATACCAGAAGATAATATCCATATCTGAATATTCCAGCTATTGGATCCAAAAATACTGGAAAAGACAGAGCACTATACTTTTCCCCCCGGTTGACATAGGGAGTTTTGCATCATCAAAGAATGCGGTCAGGGAAAAGGCCATACTGAGCGTGGGAAGGTTCTTTCCCCTGCATCATAACAAGAAGCAGCATGAGCTGGCGGCAGCCTTTATCGATATGGTAAAAAAATATCCCCGGGAGATGGAAGGGTATAAGCTTTACCTGGCAGGCGGCCTGGAAGACAGGCCCGGCCACAGGGAATATGTAGAGAATATAAGAAAAATATCGGAAGGATATCCGGTAGAGGTCCTGGCCAATATTTCCTTTGAAAGGCTGGCGGGTCTGTTCAGGAAAGCCTCCATATTCTGGCATGCTTCCGGACTGGGTGAAGACGAGAGGTCCCATCCGGAAAAATTCGAGCACTTCGGCATAACCACGGTGGAGGCTATGTCTGCAGGCTGCATACCGGTGGTGATAAGAAAGGGAGGTCAGAAGGAGATAGTCAGGGACGGCATTAACGGCTTCACTTTCCTGGACCTGGAAGAGCTTCAGGAAAAGACACTTGATATAATCCGGGGAAAAATAGATGAGGAAGCCGTGAGGAAGGAAGCGGCTGCAGGCAGCCGCAGGTTCTCCAATGAGAGATTTGCCCGGGACCTGTTGTCCATAGTAGAGGATGTGATGAAGCCATAGGCCGGAGTTATCATTCATGACCGATATCAGCATAGTGATCGTAAATTATAATGGGACAGGGTTTATAGAGGACTGTCTGGAAAGCATAAGCCGGGGATTTGGCCCGGAAGGCAATATCTCCTATGAGGCCATAATCGTGGATAATGCCTCAACTGACAACAGCCGGGAATATATAGAAGACTTCTGCCGCGAAAACAGCAGCTTCAAACTCATAAAAAATACTGTAAACCAGGGTTTTGGGGCTGCATCCAATAAGGGAGCAGAAAAGGCAGTTGGGGAATTCCTGCTGTTTCTAAATCCTGACTGCAGGATCATTGACAGAGATATCGGCGGGGCGGTTGATTTCTACCGGGAGGCCGGTGACGCGGGAGTCCTGGGAGTAAAAGTGCTGGGAAAAGAAGGGGAGCTGCAGCTCAGCCCCCGGGCATTTCCTACACTGGCCAGGCAGTTTTACGAGAGTTATTTCTGCAGCCGGTTTTTAAGCTCCAGCCGGATATTCGGCTCATACTTTATGACCTGGTGGGACCACTCATCCCCCAGGCAGGCAGACTGGCTGTCGGGATCATTTATGCTGTTAGAAAACAGTTTATTTAAAGATGCCGGGGGTTTTGACCAGGATTATTTTATGTACAGCGAGGATACTGCCCTTTGCCTGGAACTGGTACGGATGGGTTATAAGAATTATTATTATCCCCATTATGCTGTGGAGCATGCCGATGCCGGCATCGCTTCCCGTGATAAGGCATCCAGGGAAGTCCAGGTCTGGAAGAGCCGCAGGATTTACTTCAGGAAGAACCATTCAGTCGCCCATGCGGCGGCATTCGGCCTGATATATGCTGCCGGCATGATCAACCGTATAATTATTTTCGGGGCAGGATCGATATTCTCAAGATCTTCAAGGATAAGGGCCGCCTCATATCTAAGGGCTATTTATATTTATTATTGCAAAAGAAGACAAAATGTCAGCAAGGCCTGATACAGCTCATGAAAAAGATCCTAAAAGAGACCAGCTTTATAAGTACTGTCTATAATGAAGAAAGATCCATACAGGAATTCCTGGAGAGCCTCAAGAGGCAGACAGCGCTGCCGGGTGAGATAATAATAGTAGACGGCGGTTCAGCCGATAATACATTTTCCCGGATGGAAGGATTCTTTGATGAGTGGGCCCGGAAGGATCAGAGTCCGGTATGCCTGCTGCCGGAAGACCAGGATAGCAGGAACGGGCGGGAAGCGGATAAAACGGCAGTAAGGCTTATAGGCAGCCAGGGAGCCGGCATATCCCGGGGAAGGAATATTGCCATAGATAAGGCCTCAGGGACTTTCATAAGCGTAAGCGATGCCGGATGCGTGCTGGACCCTGGATGGCTGGAAGAGATAAACCGGGGAATGGAAGAAGATCCCCGGAGGATAAACGGGGGCATGAATTATCCCCTGTGCGCCGGCATGCTCCAGAGACTTACAGCGCTGTCTATTATGCCGGGCTTAAACGAGACAGACTCCAAAAGCTTTATGCCCTCATCCAGGAATATATGTTTCCGGAGATCACAGTGGGAAGATGCAGGGGGCTATCCGGAAGACCTGGACTTTGGCGAAGACATGAAGTTTGATTTCAACATCAAAAATAAGGCATACAGGCTGGTCTTCTGCCCCCGGGCCGTGGTCTACTGGAAGATGCGCAGCCGCCTGGACCGCATATTCAGGCAGTTTTTCAGGTATGCTAAGGGTGATGCCATGGGAAGGATGTATCCCTTAAGGCATATGATAAGGTTTGCTTCGGGCGTACTGTTTTTGGCGGTAATGCTTTGCGGAATATTCCTGTCGCCCCTGGCATTTACGGCATTTTTGCCTCTGGGGGCCTTATACTGCTATAAGGCTTATTACAGGCTGTTTTTCCGCTGGGATGGCAATGAGAAATGCAGGCCGCAGGGAGCCGCCAAAGCCGCAGCCCTGGTCCTTATCCCCATGCTTCTTGTCTATATAGACAGCGCCAAGGTATTCGGCTATGTCTACGGCTTATTTGCCAGGAGGTCTTAAGACATCCTGGCCGCACTGGCCTTTAAGGCTTTCATATTCACTTATGAATACTGCCGGTGAATACACTTTGACCTGCCTGTATTTTTTCCCGGGAAAATGTTTTTTATTGCCGGTTACCAGGATCCTGATATTTCCCGATATGGCCGTTTCCAGGAAAGGAAGATCATCTTTGTCAGGCAATGATATATCTACAGGTTCTGGGATTATTTCTATTCCTTCAGCCTTGATCTCATCTAATATGTCAATAACAGATCCGCGGTCAAAACCAAACTTTTCCCGGAAAAGTACTTCACGATACTCTTCCAGTATCCTGCTGTCTATGGCAAGCTTTATCTTTCCGCTAAGGATTAATTTCAATATGGTACCGGACGGACTGCCGGAACTCAGTAGACCTGATACTATTATGTTGGTATCTGCTACTATTATCAAATTACCTTTCCCTGCGGGCTGACTGTATCTCTTTCTGTATTTCATCAGCAGAAAGTCTATCTAATCCCTTTTCCCTTGAAGCTTCTTGAAGTCTTTCCATGGCTTCAAGAGCTCTGCTTCTTCTCAGCAGTGTTAGTGTCTGTTCCAGGTTTTCTTCATCAGTACTATTTAAAATGGCGAATGGTTTGCCATTTAAAGTCAAAACCAGGTCTTTTTCGGTCTTCAATTTTTTCCATACCTCGCCAGGCCGGAGTCTTAGTTCTCTTACATTGACAAATCTCATATACATCACCTCTACAATTATTATATATATTGTCCTACTTTAAGTAAACAAATATATACTTAGTAGAGTATTGTATTTTCCGGCCGGTTTATTTTTTAAAATATTCTAGAAATTATATTATAGTTTTAGCAGCTAAAACAATATATTTTAACTACCATTGTAATTATAATAACTATGTACTTCATAATTTATTATAAAAATAAAAGATTTTTTTTTGTAATATTTTTAAAAAATATTTTAATTATTGTAATTTTATTTTATAATATATTTAGTATATTAAATTTAATTCATTTTACTATAGATATTTTTAATTAAATATGAGATAATATAACAAATCATTTATAGAATTATTTTTTATAAAGTAATTAATTTATAAAAATAACTTCTACTTTGATAAAGACAAAGGAGCTTGATATGCCGTATGATGATGACATCAAAAGAATCGATACTAATGAGCTGAGGGTAAATCTCACCAAGTACCTGACCGAGAACCTTGGAGATACAATATTTATTACCAGGTATAACCGGCTGGTTGCCGAGCTAAGGGTATATACTGAAGAGACCAGGAGAAAGACAGAACTGAGGATCGCCAAGAAGATGCTGGAAGCAGCCGCCAAGGAAAAGAAGAAATAACATTACCGCCTGATTATGAAGATCATAAGTTAGCGCAGCATTTTTCTATAAATGCATGCGCTATCTTATTTTCTACCGCATATCTTACCGTCTTTTCGGAGGGAAATGCAATAGAGTCAATTCCTGCCTTTATAAGCCCTATCTCCAAAAGGTGGCTGTCTTTGGCCGGGGGCCTGGCACATCCGAAGGAAAGGCCTATATCAGCCGATAGCCTGCGGGCATGTCCTGCCAGCCTGATCATTTCTCCATGGGGGATGCTGGAAGCAGGAAAATCTATGCTGCGGGAAGCTTTCTTGAGCACCGCAAATACTATGGAATCTGCTCCCAGCCTTACCGCATCTTCTACTGCCTCAAACTCACCTGACAGCCTTCCGTTTTCCAGGCCTGCTATTATATGGGGAGAGACCTTCAGCCCATGGTCTTTGAGCACCTTTATGGTATCCAGATAGTCCCGGTAGGTCCTGCCCCTAAGGTTATAGACATCTTCGATAGCTTTTTGACTGTTTATAAGATTTACCAGAACCGCGTCCACTCCTGTGTGTTTTAGCATTGAAGCCTCATGTCCGTCCAGGAAACCGGCATGGATATAGACGGTAAGCTGCGGATATCTTTTCTTTATTTCTCCCATGCCTTCGGCCAGGGGAGAAAAGCCGAGTTTTCCCTCCCTGTCAAACCCGCCGCTTATAAGCATGCCCTTAAGGTTTTTCTTTTTCATGTATTTTTCGGTAATTGATATAAGGGTCCTGCTGTCAGGCACAGCTATCATGCCCTTTAAAAGCTGGCCCCGGCAGTGCCGGCACTGGAGGGCGCATGAGTTTCCGGTAATGCTGATATTTAAAAAACTTGACCTGGTGTTTGTCCAGCCGTTTCCGATATAGACCTTGCCGCCGGGTACGGCAAATATAAGGGGTCTTTTCCTGTCAGGTATTAGCGGCATATATGGCCTGCCTTTCAGACGCCTGCTTTTTCCGGCAGCAGGCTTTTTATCTGCTGCCGTATGGTATGCCTATCGCCTTCATCCGGTATAAAGGGATAATTCCTGAATGCCTGGGAAGGCCTTTCATTGGCCAGGGGCCGGTTGCAGGCCGCATACCTGTCATCAGTCCCGGGACAGCCTGAAGTCATAAAGGCAAATCCTTCCTGCACTACTTCCTCCAGGTCATAATCGAAACCGGTAATGGTACCGGAACTGTCAAAACTTATTATATCAGGCGCCTGGAGCTTCTGGTTTATAAGATAAGCTGCTATCTGTATCTTCCTATAGGCCAGAAGGCCGGGCATATCCCTGTCTTCCAATAAGCTTCCGGCTTCTGGATAGAAAGAGAATAGATGGGTCCGGGCTCCCAGCATCTGAGCCCGGTATATGGTATCCACCATATCCCTGTCAGTCTCTCCCAGTCCCGAGATAAGGTGGATACCGGTCTTTCCGTGTCCGTAGACACTGGAAGCCCATTCAAGTACCTGCCAGTATTTTTCCCATTTATGGGGGCCCTTCACGCCGCTTCCCCTGTATTGTTCAAAAAGTCCAGCAGTGGCCGCATCCAGGGCTACGCCTATCATATCGGCCCCGGCCTTCTTAAACTCATGAAACACATCCTTACCATTTATTACTGTGGGGGATATAAGCAGGCTTATGGGAAGGTCTATTTTCTGTTTGAGCCTTTTAGTGATAAAAATGGTATCTTTTACGGCATGGCCGTGGGTTATCATGGAGATACATATCCTCTGGAAATGGTGGGGCTGCGATACTGTCCTGTCTATGATCTCATCCAGCCTGCATACAGGCCATTTTACCCTTATAAAAGTCTTTTTGCCGCTGGTCCCGGGCCTGTTTCCCGATATGCCGCAGTAAGCACATCTTCCGGCGCATCTTTTATCATATATAAGGAGAAGATTAAGTCCTGTAAGCTTTACCCTGTCCTTAAACCGTCCCTTTTCCAGGCCCAGGGACAGGGCTGCCGCCAGGCTTGTCTGCACATATTCTGGACTGTTCATGCTGTTGCTCCGGTCTTAAACAGATAAATAATATAAGCACTGCCGGGTGATCCAGGCATGTGTCCGGCTGTATAAATACTATACCCAAAAATGAAAGCATTTCAAGGACAATGAGGTCAAGTTTGCCGGAAAATAACAGCTTTGAGGTTGAATGTGCCCCCATAATGGATGTAAAATACTTTTACCGAGTCTCACCGGGACCGGGAAAAAGGCAATAAAAATATAAATATAACTGGCAGGGAAGGAAAAAGATGGGCGCTGATGAAAAACAATATGAATATGCCGCAGGCAGGTATGAGGAATTAGGGGTGGATACCGGCGATTCCCTGGAGCTTCTGGGATGCATACCGGTATCCATACACTGCTGGCAGCTGGATGACCTGGCCGGCTTTGAAGCAAATGAGGATGCTTCTTCCGGAGGAGGGATCCTTTCCACTGGAGATTATCCGGGAAAAGCGGGGAATATGGAGGAGTTCTTTGCCGACCTGGAAAAAGTCCTCAGCCTCATACCGGGCAGGATAAAAATAAATATCCATGCCAGCTATGGGGATTTTAAGGGAAAAAAAGTTGACAGGGATGAGATACTTCCCCAGCATTTTGACACCTGGATCCAGTGGGCCAAAAAAAACAAGGTAGGCCTTGACTTCAACCCTACATTATTTGGCCACCCTATGGCAGCCGGAAACTATACCCTGGCCAGTTCCAGTCCCGAAGTCAGGGATTTCTGGATAGAGCATGTAAAGAGGAGCCGCCGTATATCGGATTATATTGGCAGCAGTCTGGGTGCTGTATGTATAAATAATATCTGGATACCAGACGGGTCCAAGGATAATACTGTCACCAGGCTGGAGCACAGGCAATACCTGAAAAGCTCGCTGGATAAGATCTTCGAAGAAGATTATCCCGACCAGAATATGATGGACGCTTTAGAAAGCAAGCTTTTCGGCATCGGCATTGAATCATATACAGCAGGCTCCAATGAGTTCTATCTCAGTTATGCCCGGGAAAAGGACAAGCTTATAACCTTTGATACCGGCCATTTCCATCCCACGGAACTGGTATCGGACAAGGTATCGGCAGTGCTTCCCTTTGTAAAAGGCATACTGCTGCACCTTAGCCGGGGAGTAAGGTGGGACAGCGACCATGTAACTACCCTTACCGGAGAGATAATGGCCATAATGCAGGAGATCGTAAGGGCAAAAGCCCTGGACCGGGTATATATAGGCACCGATTATTTTGACGGCTCCATAAACAGGGTGGGAGCTCTGGCATTGGGAGCCAGGACCATATCAAAGGCGCTCCTGTATGCCCTGCTTGAGCCCACAGACAGGCTCAAAAGATTTGAGGAAGATGGGGACCTTTTCTCCAGGCTGGCTTTCCTGGAAGACCTGAAGACCGCGCCTGCTGGAGCAGTATGGGAGGAGTTCTGCCGGATGAACGGGGTTCCGGGGGATTTTGACTGGGCTGAGAGTGCCTCGGATTATGAGTTAAAGGTCCTTAATTCAAGATGAAGAAAAAGTTCAGGGTAATAGATACAGGCAGCATGAACGCTGCCCTCAACATGGCTATTGATGAAGCTATGCTGGAAGCCAGGCATGAAGGAAGTTCCCCGGACACTATCCGGTTCTTAAGCTTCGATCCCCATGCCGCCCTTATAGGCCAGTTCCAGGCAGTGGATAAGGAGCTGAGGCCCGGCTACTGTAAAGATATGGGCATAGATATAAACCGCAGGATAACCGGGGGCGGAGCCCTTTACTGGAATACCTCTGATGTGGGCTGGGAGATATTCTCCACCCGGGATGCTTTCCCGGAGGTATCAAAAGTGGAGGATTATTACCGTCTTTTCTGCAGTGCTATTGCCGCCGGCATAAACCGCTTCGGCATAGACTGTGCCTTCAGGCCCAGGAATGATATAGAATGCGGGGGCAAAAAGATCTCGGGTTCCGGAGGGACTTCCCTGGGAAACGCTTTTATGTTCCAGGGCACTCTCCTGGTAGACCTGGATATAGATATAATGCTGAGATGCCTGAGAGTCCCCATAGAGAAGCTAAGCTACAGCGAGGTAAATTCCTTAAAGGACAGGGTGACCTGGCTTTCCCGGGAGGCAGGATTTCTTCCGGAGAGGCAGGAAATAGTTGAAAAAATGCTTAAGGGCTTAAGGGAAAAGCTGGATATAGATACCTATCCCGGAGACCTTAACTGCAGGGAAAAACAGCTCCTGGAAGAGAAAACAGGCTTCTTTGAAAGCAGCCGCCATATATACAGGATAAGCCAAAACAGGGACCAGCATTATATAAAGGCCATAACCAAATCCAGGAAGAGCGTGATAAAATGCTCGGCAAATATCGATATGAAGCGGGGGCAGCTGAAGAACCTGTATTTTACCGGGGATTTCTTTGTCTATCCCCGGAGGGCGGTATTCGACCTGGAGGCGCGGCTCAAGAACATCTCCATAAAGGACGGCTGTGCCCCGGAGGTGATCGACGATTTCTTTGAAAACTACCCGGAACCCATATCAGGGATTGATGCAGGGGATATAAAGGATGTGGTAAGGGATTGTTTCGAGAGGACAGCCCTGAAAAAGTACGGCATACCTCTTAAGTTTTTCAATGATATCTATATGGTTCATAAGCCTTTTTCGGATAAAAATAAAATAGAGATGCTGCTTCTGCCTTACTGCGCCAAGCTTCCGGAATGCCGGTTCAGGTATGAGCAGGGCTGCACGCGGTGCGGTAAATGCAGCATAGGGGATACCATGGATATGGCAGAAAAATACGGCCTGGAGCATATGACCATAGTCAGCTATGAGCATCTGCACCAGACACTGGTTGGCCTTAAGGACAAGGGTATCAGGTATTATGCCGGATGCTGCTGCGAGGCTTTCTATAATAAGCATAAACAGGACTTTGAAAAGGTAGGACTTCCGGGAATACTGTTAAATATTGACAGTACCACCTGCTATGACCTGGGAAAGGAAGACGATGCCTACAAGGGGAATTTTGAAGGATTTACCAGCATCAAGCTGGACCTTTTGGAAAAGGTGCTTAAATTGATGACCTGATCATGGAAAATACCTGGGAATTCCTATACCATATACTTATTATGGTCAAGACAAAGCCGTTCTGATTTTCAGTAAATGATATAAAGAACCTGCTAAAAGAAACAATAGACCTGGAGTATCCTGAGCAATGGGTTGGCAGATTAGGTATCGATGGTTTTTACAGGGAGATATCTGATGAAGGATAGTGAGAAAGCAGATGTGATCTATAGAAAGATAATGGCGGAAAAGACTGGAGAAGAAAGACTGCTTATGGGTTTTTCCATGTTAAATTTTGCCCGCAGGATAGTTCTCAGCTCTATAGGAAAGGACACCTCTCCCACGGAACAGAGAAAGAAACTTTTTCTGAGGTTCTACCGGGATGATCTTGAGCAGAAAGAGCGGGATGCGATACTGAGACTCCTGGAGCAGGAATCTGCCCAAAAACTGGACCCAGAGCTCTAGGCTGATATTTTTGAACCTATCAATAACATCAATCGATGTCATTCTACTAAGATGGATATAAAGAATAAATGTGACGTTATGGTCGTAGGGGCCGGTCCCGCTGGGGCCAGCCTGGCCTGTTGCCTGGCCCGGGACGGAATCGATACCATACTTATAGACAGGAAAAAAAATGCCGGCAGTCCGGTAAGATGCGCTGAATATGTGCCTTCCGGCATCGGCAGGCTATATGACGCCCCTATAGGCGGGATCGACCTTGCCATTGATGCCATGACTACATTTATCGGCTACAGGGAAGTAAAGACCATCAGGGCTCCCGGGTTTATGCTGGACAGGCAGGGTTTTTCCGGCTGGCTGATCAAGAGCTGCCTGGAAAAGGGCGGAACATTCCTGGGAGGCACCAGGGCTGCATCCTTTTGGGGAGATAAAGATCTGGCAGGGGCCGGGGTTATATGCAGGGGGAAAGAGTACCGGATAGATGCAAAGTATATAGTGGGGGCCGATGGGCCCTCCTCGGCAGTGGGAAGGCATATAGGCAGCATAAATAAGTCATATTTGCTGGGACTGAATGAGAACATCCCGGCTGAAGCCGGGCATAAGGACAGGACCATGGTATTCTTCTCGCCTGATATCCCGGGCGGGTATGGATGGCTGTTTCCCAAGAATAAAAGCATCAACCTGGGCATAGGCTGCCAGGCGCCCCCCGGCATGGCAGACCGGGGCCTGGATCTTAAGGGGATATACAGGGTGTTTAAGGATAAGATATATTCCATGGGGCTGGTAAAGGCAGCCAGTTCCGGGAAAGGACTGCCCCGCGGTATAGCAGCTGCCGGCCTGATACCCTCATCAGGCATGCTTGAACATGCCGTAAGGGGAAGATTCATACTGGCAGGGGATGCTGCCGGACTATCCAACCCCATTACCGGTGCCGGCATATATAATGCTGTTCTCTCAGCTGGTATTATTGCCAAGATCATAGGCAGGGCCATAAAAGAAGAAAAGCCCGAAATGGTAAATACAATACCTGATGAATACAGGGCTGCTTTTGGCATAAGCCTTTCCCGGGCCGCCGACAGGAGGGCAGAACTTCTTTCCCGGTGGGACCGGGATACGGATGGTTTCAGCAGTCTGGTAAAGGACACCTGGGTTTGTTTCAGGTCTTATTGGAAAAAATAGGGGTCTCTCACCGGCCTTCCCAACCGGCGCCTGTTTGATGACCGGTTCCAGGTAGCCTGCTCCGGCGCGGACAGGAATAATTCCAGGCTTGCCATACTGGTAATGGACCTTGACGGTTTTAAGGATATTAATGACAGCTACGGCCACCAGGCAGGCGACCAGGTACTTGTCGAGGTGGGCAAGAGGCTAAAACAGAGCATAAGACAGAATGACACAGTTGCCAGGCTGGGAGGGGATGAGTTCATAATCCTTCTAAGCGGTATAAAGTCCGAAGAAGATGCAGACAGGATAACGAAGAAGATACAGCGTTTCTTCAGGGATTATTTCCTGATAGGGGGCTATAAGATAAAGATCAGCCTGTCTATAGGTACCAGCATATACCCTGATGACGGACGGGAGCTGGAGGAACTTATAAAGAAATCCGATAAGGCCATGTACTGGGTCAAGAACCATGGCAGGGACGGCTACAGGCTGTACAAAGAAGCCGTTAAAGCAAAGTCCTGACAGCATTTTAAAATAATGGCAAGTGTGTTATCATATATGTTTATAGAAACAGATGATACAAGATCAATGGCAGGAAAGACAGAGGACAGGCTATCCAGGAAACTTATCAGCCGCATAATTTGGCTGAAAGACAACTCATGCTGGCGAAGCTAAAGACCTGCCTGCCGCAGACTTTTTTTAGGAAGCAATATGACTGAATAATAGCTAATAAAAAACCAAATACAGGAAAAAGGGAGTATTTTCTTAAAACGGCAGACAATAAGAAAATACTCTTTTGTTTTTAAAAGACATGAATATCCCGGATAAGGAAAAATATTTAAAGTTGTCATCAGAATATAACCTGGTCCCGGTATACAGGGAATATATGGCAGATACAGAGACCCCCACCTCCATATTCCTTAAAGGCTGCGGGCTGCATAACCAGGGATTCCTCCTGGAAAGCATAGAAGGGTCCAAGAACCTTTCCCGGTACTCCTTCATAGGAATAGGATGTTCGGGAAGGGCGCTGCTGGAAAATGGCAGGTTTAATTACATAAGGAGCGGACAGGATGTGCCGGGCATAAAGACAGACAGGCCTCTTGAAGAGATCCAGGGGATCATGCAGGGCTTCAGGCTGTACAGGGACCCGGATCTTGACCATTTCATAGGAGGCGCCGTAGGCTATCTGGGCTATGACCTGGTAAAATATTTTGACGGCATAACCCTTCCGGATAAAAAGACTGGTATCCCGGAGATGATCCTGTGCTTTACCGATCTGGTAGTTGTATTTGACCACCTGATGAACCGGCTGAAGATAATCTCTACCATAAAGACGGGGGAAGGAATAACTCCCGAAGATGCATACAGGCTGTCCACCGAAAGAATAGAGGACCTGGAGAAAAAGATAGCCTATAATACCATACCCTCATTGTCGGTAAGCCTCCGGCAGAAGGAGGATAAAACCGGAAAGAAGGAAAGACTGAGGTCTAATCTTGCCCCGGAGAGCTTCAGGAGAGCCGTGGAAAAGGTAAAGCAGCATATAATCGACGGCGATGCCTTCCAGATAGTGCTTTCCCAGAGGTTCAGCCTGGAAGATAAGGGGGATCCCATCAATATATACAGGGGACTGAGATCCATAAACCCTTCTCCTTATATGTATTTTTTTAATTTCGGCAAGTTTAATATAATAGGGGCCTCGCCAGAGCCCCTGGTAAAGATCAAAGGCAGGCATATACTGACCTGTCCCGTAGCCGGTACCAGGAAAAGGGGGGCCAGCCAGGCAGAAGAGGATGCGCTTATAAAAAGCCTGCTGAGTGATAAAAAAGAGATCGCAGAACACAATATGCTGGTAGATCTTGCCAGGAATGACCTGGGCAGGGTTTGCCAGTACGGCAGTGTCAGGGTCAGGGATTATATGAAGGTGGAGAAATACTCCCATGTGATGCACCTGGTATCCCATGTGGAAGGGACACTTAAACCGGATGC
>CAZDXU010000255.1:0-11167 GCA_964509585.1 uncultured Actinomycetota bacterium
AGGCCCAGAAGCAGGTCCATGGTCCTTTTATTTACTATATTCTTTGAGTAATCAAACAGGATATCTTCGAATCTTATGGAAAGATCATTAAACCTCAAAGGATCTTCTTTAAACATATCCCTTACAGGCGCATCCTTTATCTCATCATAATGGCCGGCCAGCGCCTTCCATGCAGCGGTACTTTTGGGATCGATACTTTCAAGCATACGGACCTCCCCCGACTATCCTTTTGTAAAAAAATATAGTATACATTATTATACATAATATTGATTTTATTACCCTCATGATGACAGGAAAACAGATGGATATCTCATACAGGAGCACCAGGAGCCACGGCGGGGAGGTAGCTTCTGCCAGCGCAATACTTTCCGGGATAGCGCCGGACGGAGGGCTTTATGTCCCCGTTTCCATACCGCCTATTGACAGGTCTTTTGATGAACTTGCCAGTCTTGATTACCGGGGGCTGGCACATTATATGATCTCCAGGTTCTTTACTGATCTTGACCTGGATGTCCTCAGGACCTGCATAGAAAAAGCATATGACAAAAAATATGATGACAGCCGCATAGTGCCTGTGGTGGAAAAGGCGGGAGCTGACTTTATAGAGCTATTCCATGGCCCTACACTGGCATTCAAGGATATGGCCCTTACCATGCTGCCCCACCTGCTGAAGGCGGCAGCCGCAAAAGCAGGCAATAAAAAAAAGATAGTCATCCTTACGGCTACTTCCGGCGATACGGGAAAGGCCGCCCTGGAAGGCTTTGCCGGGGTGGAGGGCACCAGGATAATCGTGTTTTATCCCAAAAACGGAGTCAGCCGCATCCAGGAAAGGCAGATGACCACCCAGGAAGGCGCCAATGCCCATGTCATAGCCATAGAAGGTAATTTTGACCATGCCCAGAAGGGAGTAAAGGCCATATTCGGCGACAGGGATTTTGGGTCAGAGCTTGACAGGAACGGATATATGTTTTCTTCGGCAAACTCCATAAATATAGGGAGGCTGGTGCCCCAGATAGTATATTATGTCCATGCCTGGCTCGAACTTTTGCGGAACAGGAAAATAGGGGACAAAGACCGGATAAATATAGTGGTCCCTACGGGAAACTTCGGCAATATACTGGCGGCATATTACAGCCGGGAGATGGGACTCCCGGTCCACCGGCTTATCTGTGCTTCCAATATAAACAATGTACTTACCGATTTTATAAATACCGGGGTATATGATGCCAGGAGGAAGTTTATAGCGACCAGCTCCCCTGCCATGGATATACTGGTATCCAGCAATTTGGAAAGACTGCTTTTTGACCTGGCGGGCAAAGACCCCGATGTCATAAACAGGCTCACATCCGATCTTTCACAGGAAGGCAGGTTTACCATAGACAGCAGTATGAGGGAAGGCCTGGCCCGCTTCTACGGAGGATTTGCCACGGAAGAAGAGACCTCTAATGCCATAAAACAGGTATATGAACAGTCCGGCTACCTTATAGACACCCATACTGCCGTGGGTTATTCGGTATACCGGAAGTACCTGGAAGAAACGGGGGACAGACGGCCTGCTGTGATAGCATCCACCGCCAGCCCATTTAAATTCCCCGGAAGCGTGGCTGGCGCCATCGATGAAAAGTATATGGATATGGATGAGTTCAGCCTGCTGGATGTCCTTTCATGGATATCCGGCATAAAGGTCCCCGGACCCCTTGAAAGCCTGGAGTCAAAGAAAGTGATCCATAATAAGACCTGCAGCATAGACGGCATGAAGAAAATAGTATCAGAGATACTTGGAATACGGCAGGAGACGCTATGAAATATATGATAATAATCCCTGACGGCATGGCAGACCTCCCCATGGACCAGCTTGAGGGAAAGACTCCCCTGGAATATGCCAGGACTCCGTTTATGGACAGCCTGGCTTCTGCCGGAGAGACGGGCCTGGTCAGGACCATCCCCCGGGGCATGCCGCCAGGAAGCGATGTAGCCAATCTTTCGGTGATGGGCTATGATCCTGCCAGCTGCCATACCGGGCGCTCTCCCCTGGAAGCAATAAGCATGGGGCTGGACCTTGCCCCGGACGATATGGTCTTCCGCTGCAACCTGGTCACCCTTTCAGGAGAACCTGAGTACAGGGCAAAGACCATGCTCGACCACAGCGCCGGCGGCATCCTCTCAGAAGACGGGAAAATTCTCATAGATTATATCAGGACCGGCCTTGAGTCCGGCGGCATAAGTTTTTATCCCGGGGTCAGCTACCGCAATATAATGGTATGGAGAGGGGGCCCGGGGGATATGAAGCTTACACCGCCCCATGACATACTGGAAAAAAGGATCGCCCCCCACCTGCCTTCAGGCAGCGGCAGCCATACCATACTGGAGCTGATGGAAGAAAGCGCATCCATGCTGGGATGCCACCCCCTTAACCGTTCCCGTATGGATACAGGCTTAAGGCCTGCCAACTCCATATGGCTCTGGGGCCAGGGGAAAAGGCCCTTCCTGGATGATCTCTACGGAAAATACGGAGTAAGGGGATCGGTCATATCGGCTGTCGACCTTATAAGGGGCATAGGAAAATGCGCCGGGCTGGATGTGCTGGAGGTAGAAGGTATTACCGGCACCATTAACACCAATATGGCAGGCAAGGCAAAAGCCGCAGTAGACGAATTGCTGTCGGGAAAGGATTTTGTATTTGTACATATCGAGGCCCCGGATGAATGCAGCCACCAGGGGGAGGCGGGGGAAAAGATAAGGGCCATAGAACTTATTGATGAAAAAGTGGTGGGATATGCAAGGAAGTCCCTGGATAAAAGCGGCCTGGACTACCGGCTGATGGTGCTTTCCGATCACCCCACCCCCATAAGCATCAGGACTCATACCCCTGATCCCGTGCCATTTGTGATCTATGACAGCCGGACAGCAGGAAGGGGCAGGCCAAAAAAGACAGGATTCAGTGAGAGATATGCCTCATCCACCGGCATCATGATAGAAAAAGGCCACAAACTGGCAGACCGCTTCTTTGAAAAGGATCCTATCTTTTAAAATCCTTTTTTATTACATCGGTACCCTTCATAAGCAGGTCCACATACTGGGCCCTCTCATAGGCAAAGGGATCCTTCTGGTTTTTCATGGAAAGGCTTCCCCTGAAATCATCAAGCTTGCTGTAGCCTTTTTCCTTCATCCAGGAGTTTATCCCCTCAAGTATTTTTGCTATCTGCCCGATACCATTCTGGTAAAGGGTGCTCACACACTGTATGCAGCCGGCTCCGGCCAGGATGAGCTTTACCGCATCTTTTCCGTCAAATATACCGCTGCTGGAGCATATATCGGCATCTATGCTGTCATACAGAAGTCCTGTAAACCTTAAGGGAAGCCTGTGATATCCCGGACTGGAAAGCCTGAAAGGAAATGACTGCTCCTGTTTTTCGGCATCGATATCAGGCTGGAAAAGCCGGTTAAAAAGGACGAATGCTCCCGGTCCCAGGCCGTCCACCTGCTTGATGAAGTTTAAAGGGTTGGAATAGAAGCTGGAAAGCTTTATGCTCACAGGGATGTCGATATTATCGATGACATCCTTTACCGTCTCCAGCTGCTCTTTCTCCACCAGGCTGCCTTTTCTTTCCATATCCCTGGGGATATAGAAAAGGTTCAGTTCGATCCCGTCCACCCCGGTCTCCTCTATCTTTCTGGAATATTCTATCCAGGTATCCCTTTTTGTGGCATTCAGGCTGGCAATGACCGGTATGGAGACGCTTTTTTTCACTTTCTGGATACTGCTAAGGTATTCCATGGGCCCGGCATGCTCTACAGAGGGAAATATAGTTATCATCTCGGCATGGCGTTCCGAATATTCTTCTATCATCTCATCCAGCTGCAGCGCTTCCAGCTCGATCTGCTCCTCGAATAGCGACTTATATACTATGGCCGCCGCGCCAGCTTCTTCCATGCGCCTTATATTATCCATATCCAGCATGAGGTTAGAAGCCCCTGCTATTACGGGATTTTTAAGTTTTAATCCCATATATGAAGTGCTTAGATCAGACATCCCGGTCCTCCTTTGAAAAAATGCATATATTTATATTTTCCAATAAAGGACCAGAAAAAGCAAAGCGGGGGATATTGGTATGTTATTCCAGATATAAGGCTGGAGCGGCCAATAAGGAAAGCAAGACCCCGCCGGGCGAATTAATTTATGTAATTATGTAATAGCATAAATATATTTTATATGATATTGTTATTTGTGGAAGAGCTCCTGCATCAAAATAGAAGCATCGTAATTTGTATATATTTACATAAGATTTGTATATACTATAATAATAAATATATATACAAGATTATAAAAAGGAGCTTACCAGAAAATGAGATCATCAGTAATATCTATGAAAGGATGGGTAGTGATACCAAAAAACATAAGGGAAAAATATAAGCTAAAAGGAGGCGACAGGGTAGATATAGTGGACTATGGGGGCATAATCTCTATTATTCCAATATCAGATGACCCTATAAAAGAGACTGCCGGGATGCTTAAAAATGGGACATCCCTTACCGAAGCCCTATTATCTGAAAGAAAGAAGGAAAGAGAACTTGGAAAGTGACAGCAATACAAACCCCAATATTGTTCTTGACAGTTTTGCCCTGCTGGCATACTTTTGCCAGGAAAAAGGAAAGACACAAGTAGAACAGGTATTAAAAAAAGCCAGTGATACCGGTATCTTGCCTAAGATGACGGTGATAAATATGGGAGAGGTATTATATATAACTGAAAGGGAAAGGGGGATAAGACAGTCCCAGCTGGTCCTTTCAAGGATAAGGCACCTACCTATAAATATCTATGATATTGACGAGGAGCTTACTCTGAAAGCCGCCCATTTAAAAGCCGGGCACTCCTTAGCATATTCTGATTGTTTTGCTGCAGCCCTGGCAGAGATCTCAGGATCGGCCCTTATGACCGGGGATCCCGAGTTTAAGAAGCTTAAACACCATATAGATATTTACTGGATCTGATCCGGGGTAGAAAAACCGGACTTTTTTACTTTTATATACCCACCGCAATTTTTAGCACTTAAGTGCATGCAAATAATGTTGACAGGTCTTTGTATGCTGATATAATACAATCCAGTTTTTCCAAAAAGAAAAAACTCAAAGGAAAATGATAAAAGGTATCATAGACCAGATAAAAGAATCAGAGAACAAAGCAAAAGACATTATCACCTCTTCAAAAAAAGAGTCATCAGAGATAATAGAGAAAGCATACCAGAAGGCTAACAGGCAGATCCGGGATGCTGAACTGAGGGCAAAAAAAATGCTAAAGCAGGCCGGTGAAAAAGCGGTGGAAGACGCAAAGGTCCAGAAGGTCCGGCTGGAAGCAGAATTTGAGAAAAAAATCAAAGCCATAAGAGATGATTCAGGGAAGAAAGAGGATGAAGCAATACAAATGCTTGTTGACAGGATCCTTGAATAAATATGGCTGTAGCTAGACTTATCAAATTATTCATAGCCTCCCATAAATCCGATACCGAAGCATTCCTGAAAAGGCTGCAGAGGACATCGGCAGTAGAAGTAAAGCCGTATTCTGAAAAAATAGAGACCAGCACCCTGCCCATAGACACTGCCAGGGAAAACCAGTCAAAAGCCAGAAAAGCCCTGGATATACTGGATTCATATAAGGATAAGGAACTTAAGAAGCTTGCGGCCAAAGCCGGAAGGATGGTTATAAAAAGGTCGGAATATGAACGGATACTGAAGGACCATGACCTGGACCAGGCTGCCGGCAGCATAATAGACCTGGATAGTGAAGCGGCAAGCCTTGCCCACAGGATCGGGGAATCCAGCCAGAAGATAAACCAGCTGAAAGTCTGGTCATGCTACAGGCATGATATCTCGGACCTGGGCAAAAAGGAAAGATACACCATAAGGCTGGGCCACATAAGGAGCGGAAGGACTGATCTTAAGGAAATACTGGACGGGCTCCAGGATAACCACATCTCCACCCAGCAGCTCTCAGAAGAGGGAGATATAACATATGTATTGCTGGCCTATCATAATGACCATGCAGAAAAAGCCGAAGAATATATTTCCGGGCTGGCTTTTGAGGAAGCGGAACTGGCATCATTTACCGGCATCATAGAAGAAAATATAAAGACGCTGGAAAGAAATATTTCATATTACCAGGACCGCCGGACGAAGATAATAGGGGAGATAGGAGGGCTTACTAAAAAATATGAAAAGCCTCTTACCGTATACCTGGACTACCTGGACAACAATCTGGAGATAGAGGAAGCGCTGCATCTCGGTTATTCCACTGATTCAGTGTCATTCTATACTGCCTGGGTAAGACAGAAAGACAGGGACAGGATATTTGCCATCATAAATGAGTTCAGTTTCGTGCGAATAGAGGAAATAGAGCCGGAAGAAGGCGAGAGCATACCGGTAGCCCTGGATAACAAGCCGTTTTTCAGGCCTTTCGAGGTAATCATAAACCTTTACGGGGTGCCCAGGTATTTTGAGATAGATCCCACACCCTTTGTATCGCTTTTCTTTGCCATGTTTTTTGGCCTTTGTCTTACAGATGCCGGATACGGGATCATACTGGCAGTCCTTACCCTTATTTTTGCTTTCCGCATGAAAAGCGCTAAAAAATTCCTGATGCTCATATTTATCGGTTCCATCTTTACCATATTTGCCGGTGCCATATTCAATGGATGGTTCGGCGACCTTCCTTCTTATCTGGGGATGGGCGGCTTTTTTGAGAAAATAGCCATACTGGGAGATCCCGTAAGTTCTGATGAGGGTTCCATGAATTTCTTCAGGCTAGCCCTGGGACTTGGTGTCATCCATGTAATATTCGGCCTGTTTATAAAGTTTTTTGACAGCATCCGGAGGAAGGACTGGCAAGTAGCATTCTTTGACGGGCTTCCCTGGATAATGATATTAATACCCCTGCTTGTTATCCTGCTTTCTTCGGAGATAGCAGTCAGCATGCAGCTGGTATCAGCCCCCATTTTCCCGTCCTCTATATCCAGGATACTCATATGGCCTATTATTGCCGGCTCTATTGCCATAATATTTTTCAGCGCCCGCCATGAGAAGAGCTGGGGTTTCCGGATATTCATGGGATTTCTTAATCTCACCATAGTAAACGGGCTTACTTCATTTCTGGGAGACTTTCTCTCATATATAAGGCTGATGGCCCTGGGCCTGGTCACTGCCGGCATCGGGGTAGCCATAAACAGCATAGCATTCCAGTTTGCTTCCATACCGGTGGCGGGAATAGTGTTGCTGGTCGTCATCCTCATATTCGGCCATATCTTTAATATAGGCATAAATATATTAGGCGGTTTTGTGCATACTCTCAGGCTTCAATATGTGGAATTCTTCCCCAAATTCTATACCGGAGGCGGAAGGCCTTTCAAGGCCCTGGCGGATGAGCATAAATATATAACAATAGTGGATTAGTAGAGCAAGGAGGAAATATGACAGATGCATCAATGGGTGTGATCCTGGCGGGACTGGGAGCAGGACTGGCAGCGATGATGGCAGGTATCGGCTCAATTATCGGGATAGGATATCCCGGCAGGGCTGCGGCCGGCGTAATATCGGAAGACCCTTCCAAATTCGGAAGCCTGTTCCTTCTGGTGGTGCTTCCGGGAACACAGGGTTTTTATGGTTTTGTGGCAGCATTCCTTATCATAGGCAATATAGCCAATGTGACTAATACTGCCCAGGGGATGCAGCTTCTTTTTGCAGCTCTTCCTATAGCATTTACCGGACTTTTCTCCGGGATACACCAGGGAAAGGTATGTGCCGCCGGCGTAAGCCTGGTAGCTAAAAGATCAAAGGAAGTCATGAAGGGCGTTATATTCGCAGCAATGGTAGAGACCTATGCGGTACTTGGCCTCCTGATAACCTTCTTCCTGAATAATTTAGTTCAATTCTCATAGGCGGCAGATATGACTGAAATGGACAATGTATCCATAAAAGTAATAGAAGATGCCAGGAGCGAGGCCAAAAGAAATATAACGGAAGCCGAAGAAAAGGCTGCCGGTATAATGTCTGAGGCAGCCAGCAAGATAAAAGAAATGAAAAAAGCTGCCAGTGCCGAGGCTGAGGGGCATTACAAAAAGACTCTTGAGATGGAAGTATTCAAGGCCAGGTCGGAACTGGAGCAGAAGGTACTCCTGAACAAGCTGGAGATCATAGACAGCATAATAGCCGGAGCTAGGGAAAAGCTGTCCCGCCTGGATAAAAAAGGCTGGGAAAAGTTCCTGGGGAAGATGGCAAAAGAGCTGGATATAGCCGAAGGCAGCTATGTGATAGGAAAAACGGAAAAGGCCCTGGACGATAAGGCGGTTTCTGTTATTAAAGGCATAAGTCCCGACAATATGCAGGCAGATTTTGACAGGGGCCTCAAGATAACCGGCGGGAAAGCAGAGATCCTGCTGTCACCTGAAAACTACCTGGAGATGGATGTGGAAGACCTGAGGATGGAGATAGCCGCTCACCTTTTTGACGGAGGAGATCGATGACCGGCATCCCTTATGAAATAGAAGATGACAGCTATTACCTGTTTGCCTGTGCAGAACTCGAGGCCAGGGAGGCAGAGTTTACAGACCAGGGCAGGATAGAAAGGATGATCCAGGCTTCAGGCATGGGAGAATTCCTGAAGGTGCTTGGCGAGACAGTTTATGCGCCTGAGATGGACGCCATCACATCAGGAAACAGTTTTGAGCCGGTTATGGTTTCAGGCTACCAAAAGGCCATAGTATTCCTGGAGGAAAGGCTCAGGGATGAGCATAAAAAGCTTGTTTCCATACTTTTCTTTGAGGAGTTTCTTAACAATATGAAGCTTATCCTCAAATCACTGCTTATGGAAAAAGACTTAAGCTCGCTGCACATCCCGCTGAAATATGATTACAACTCCCTGATGGAAGCCTACAGGCATAAAAAGGATAATGGGATCGATAGTCTGTTTCCCGGGGTGATGGGACATATGAGGATGCTTGTAGAAGGTGCGGCAGACATGGGACCCAGGAAGCTGGAGCTTTCCCTGGAGTCTTTTTATACCGGGGCGATGCTGGACACAGCCAGAAGCCTGGGAAGAAAGATGATGGCGGATTATGTAAAGTACAGGATAGACCTCTTAAACATAGAGGCAGTATTCAGGCATATACATCTTAAACGCAGCGGGTCATTTGCGGGATACCTGCACCAGGGAGGTTTGCTGGGGACAAAGATGCTGGAAGACCTGGAAGGCGAGAGTATGGATTATATAACCAGGGAGCTGGAGAAGACTGTCTACGCCGATCTTATAATAAAGGGGGCGCAGGGGCTTTTTTCCGGCTGCAGTTTCGCCTCTTTCGAAAGAAACAGGGACCTGTATTTTTTGGATTATTTTGACAGCATAAAGTATAGTGTCTCCAACCTGGAGAAGATATTCCGCTTTTTTTTAAGGAAAAAGATAGAGCTTAAGAATATCAATATCCTTTATACGGGGATAAGGTTTGATGCAGACAGATCCAATATAAGGTGTAAAGTAGACTGATGAAAGAAGCAAAGATAGCAGCATTCGGGGAGAGCGATATAATGCTCATCTTCAAGGCCATAGGCGCAGATATTTATCCCGTAGACGATATTTCCAATATGGGGGAGGTTGAAGAAAAGCTAAGAAAAGTGGTAAGGGAAGGCTATGGCATAATCTTTATGACTGAGACCATAGCTGCCAGGCTGGACAGCATCATCAGGCATTATGCAAACCGGATCACCCCTTCTATCGTGGTGGTCCCGGGTCTGGGCAAAAGGAATAATTATGCTGTAAACCAGCTCAGGACAGCCATAATCAAGGCAGTTGGCGCCGATGTGATGGCTGAAGGAGTGCAAAGCAAAGGACAGGAGAAATAGATGGCAAAGACAGGCAGGATCATAAAAGTAGCCGGCCCCCTGGTGGTGGCGGAGAACATGTCCAGTTCCAAGATGTTTGAGATAGTACATGTCTCCGACAAGAGGCTAATGGGGGAGATAATCGAGTTCAGCGGCGATAAGGCATCAATACAGGTCTATGAAGAGACCGCGGGGATCGGCGTGGGGGAACCCGTTTATCCCTCCGGCGAGCCCCTGGCAGTGGAGCTTGGTCCCGGCATAATAGAATCGATCTATGACGGCATACAGAGGCCGCTTGATGATATATATGAGAGTTCCGGTGATTTTATAGGCCGGGGGGTGACTGCAGACGCCCTGGACAAAAGCAGGAAATGGGAGTTTGAGGCCCTGGCCAAAAAAGGAGACAGGGTAAGTACGGGAGACTACCTGGGCTATGTACAGGAGACTCCGATTATCAAGCATTATATAATGGTCCCTCCGGGAGTCGAGGGTGAAGTAAAAAAAATAGCGAGCGGAGAATTCAGGATTGAAGAGACCGTGGCCGTGGTAGCCGGCAGTGACGGCGATAAAGAAGTGACCATGGTACAGAAATGGCCCGTAAGGGAACCAAGGCCCTATAAAAGGAAGATCAGGCCGGATACTCCCCTTTTTACCGGCCAGAGAGTAGTAGACATGTTCTTCCCTCTTGCCAAGGGCGGTACAGCTTGCGTTCCCGGGCCATTCGGTTCCGGCAAGACGGTCATCCAGCATCAGCTGGCAAAATGGGTGGAAACCGAAGTCATCGTGTATATCGGCTGCGGCGAAAGGGGAAACGAGATGACAGATGTGCTCATGGAGTTTCCCGAACTGGTAGACCCCAGGAGCGGGCAACCGCTTATGAAAAGGACGATCCTTATTGCCAATACCTCGAATATGCCGGTGGCCGCCAGGGAAGCATCGGTCTATACCGGGATAACCATAGCAGAATACTTCCGTGATATGGGCTATTCAGTGGCCCTTATGGCAGATTCCACCTCCAGATGGGCCGAAGCCATGAGGGAGATCTCCGGGAGGCTGGAAGAGATGCCCGGTGAAGAAGGATATCCTGCATACCTGGGAGCCAGGCTGGCATCTTTCTATGAAAGGGCGGGCATAGTAGATTGTCTTTCCTCAAATGGAAGGTCGGGAGCCCTTTCGGTAATAGGCGCCGTATCTCCTCCCGGGGGAGACCTTTCCGATCCTGTGGTACAGGCAACGCTCAGGGTAGTAAAGGTATTCTGGTCACTGGAGGCAAACCTTGCCTACAGCAGGCATTTTCCCGCCA
>CAZDXU010000256.1:0-22518 GCA_964509585.1 uncultured Actinomycetota bacterium
CAGCCTTATAACTTTCTCCAGCTGCTCTACTATGGAAGATATGCTCTGGGTAAGATCGGAGATGGAACCCACTTCCGTATTAAGATGGGTTATGGTCTCATTAAGTCTCTCTACCATGGGTATGAGGCTGTCGCCCAGGCTGTCTGCCATCGACCTTATCCGGTTAAGCAGCCGGAAAAGCGGTATAGCCACTATAACCGCCACCACGGCAAAAGCTGATATCAGTATTATTGCTGCAAGTCCTACTATTTCCAGTGTTGTCATAACTGCTGCCTTTCGGGTAACCGCATAAAATATTCATTCTTAATTATATATATTTACTTCCTTTTATTCAAAAAAATATAAATCTAATCTATAATTGCTTTCAATATTAACCATAAATAACTATAAAGAAAGGTATAAAATAAGATGGGAAAGGTCAGATATGCTTCACTTGCAATGCTGATGGCGCTGCTTATATGCATGTCCCTGCTGGTCATATCCTGCGGAACCGCCGGGACCGGCATGGGGGAAGAGGACGCCGGAAATAAACAGCAGGAATCAAGTATCAGCCCGGAAGAACTGGAAGAGATCCAGAAAGCTATTGAGGAAGAGGAAACCGATGCCACTGATTATGGCAGTGTAACTGCCGGGGCTGAACTCTATGGCTATATGCCCTCTTATCTTTGTACCGATACCGACAATTATGTGAAAGTGGAAGTCACCAATACTTCCGATTTTACCTGGAGGGCCAGCGGTGAAAACCGGGTGCGTCTGGGATACCATTATTATGGGCAGGACGTGGATTTTGTGGAATATGACAAGACATCCAGGACCCCCCTTCCTGAAAACCTGGAACCGGGGGAGACTGCCGTGGTGGAAGTCCTTATAAATGACATCGAAAACCCTGGAAACTATGTGGTACAGATAGACCTGGTACTGGAGGGGCACTGGTGGTTTGGCGATTCCAACCATAATAACCCCATGATAGAGGGAAATGTATATTTTAACAGCTGTCTTGAGGACAGGGAACAGTAGTATCAGCCGGGCAAAAGCCTGGTCGTATTGTCGCGGGTAACTGCCCTGACCACCACCTTAAATTCATCCAGCCGGGCGCAGAAGGGTATGTCATCCCCCAGGCCCGCCGCCTTAAGCGACCTGGCGCTGGTAGAGGATTCCAGGGCGCTTTCAATATCCCTGTCACCCTTGACTGCGGACAGCAGCAGCCTGGCACTGTCGGATAATCCAAGCGGCCCCGGACTGTTTTCCATGATATACTTTACTGCCATTCCGGCTATATATGCATCATCATAGGCCAGTCTTCCCAGTTCCCCCGAGCATATAAAAAGTATATCTTTTTCCAGGTTTTCTGCCTCCTGCAGTATCTTTTCCAGGGCAGCCGTAAAGTTTAAGGCTGATAAAGAATAGACTGCCGGAGATCCTGCAGCCCTTAGAAACGAGGCCGTACCGTTTGTAGTCTTGAGTATGGCTTCCCTGCCTTCAAGGTCCAGCCTGGAAAATTCCAGGGGTGAGTTCCCGCGGTCAAAGCCTTCCGGGGCAAGTCCGTTTACTTCGCCGCATAAAAGTTTTTCAGGGTCTTCCTCTTTAAGCTCATAAGCTTTTTCCAGGGTTGAGGCAACAGTCACACCGGCTGCGCCCCTGGCAAAAAGAGCGGCAATGCTGGAGGTGGCCCTTATCACATCTATTACTGCCGCTACCGATCCCTTAACCTCTACATCAAGGTCATCCTGGTCAAAACGGTTGGTCAGCGCTGCATCTACTTTCAAAAGGACCGCCTATGGCTTGAATTTTTCCCCGGTAAGATTTTCGTAGGCTGCTATATATCTTTCCGACGTCTTTTTGGCTATGGCTTCAGGCAGTTCAGGCGGCTGCGACTCCCTGTCCCAGGTGGTTGAAAGCAGGTAATTCCTCACAAACTGCTTGTCAAAGCTTGCCTGGTCCCTGCCCGGCTCATAGTCGTCCAGGGGCCAGAACCTGGAAGAGTCTGGAGTCAATACCTCATCCGCAAGTATTATACGTTCGTCCTGGTCAAGGCCGAACTCGAACTTGGTATCCGCTATTATGATGCCCTTTTTCATGGCATATTCCGAAGCCTTCATGTATAGCTCTATTGTTTTTTCCTGGAGGACATTTATCACATCGGTCCCGAATATCTTCTTGGCCTTGTTTATGGTTATGGATATGTCATGTCCGGATACTTCCTTGGTGGAAGGGGTGAATATGGGTTCCGGAAGGCGGTCGCACTGGGCCAGGTCCTCCGGCAGCTTAAGGTCGCCTATCATGCCTGTCTTTTTGTAATCCTGCCAGCCTGAGCCGGTTATATATCCCCTTACCACGCATTCTATGGGATATATCTTTACTTTTTTTACCAGCACTGAACGTCCCTCAAGTGTTTTCCTGTGTTTTTTAAGGAATTTGGGGAATTTTTCAAAATCGGTTTCCAGTATATGGTTATCTATTATACCTTTAAGGTAATCAAACCAGAAATTTGATATCCTGTTAAGTACTATGCCCTTCATGGGGATAAGGGTATCCAGTATATAATCGAATGCGGATATCCTGTCTGTGGTGACTATAAGCATCTGGTGGTCGAAAGCAAACATCTCCCTTACCTTGCCGCTTCCCATCTTTTCAATTCCGGGGATGTCTACCTCTCCTACAAGTCTCATCTTTTCCTCCATGTCTTGTTTGTGCTTTCAATATAAAACCTTATTATCTCTCCTGCAGCCTCCTCCAGGAGCTCTTCTGCATTATCCATAGCCTCGTCCATGCTCATGGGTCTGTTTATTATAGAAAAATTTCCGCTGAAAAGCGAAGAATTCTTTTCGTCGATATTTTTTCTTCCCGCCAAAAGGGAGCCGTTTATGGTTATAACCGGTATCCCGTATCCTGATGCCAGCCGGGCAACCCCGAAGGGACTCTTGCCGTAGTATGTCTGCTCGTCCATGGCTCCTTCCCCGGTAATCACCAGGTCCGAGTCTTTTAACTTCTGCTCAAGGCCGGTCAATTCCATAATTATATCAGCTCCAGGCTTTAGTCTGGCGCCGGCAAATGCCATAAGCCCGGCACCCAGTCCGCCGGCTGCCCCTGCCCCGGGTATGGATGCCACATCCATGTCCAGGTCCCCTGCCACCACGGCGGCAAAATTTCTGAGTCCCCGGTCCAGCCTTTCTACCATGTCCGGACCCGCGCCTTTCTGGGGACCATATACAAAGGCTGCCCCTTTTTCCCCGTAAAGGGGATTGTCCACATCGCAGGCTGCCTCCACTGACGCCTTCTCCAGGAGAGGGCTGACATGCGAGGCATCTATCCGGGAAAGCTTTTCCAGCTGTTTTCCTCCGGGACCAAGGAGCTTGCCCTCTTCTCCCAGAAACCTATACCCCAGGGCCTGAGCCATGCCCATACCGCCGTCATTGGTGGCGCTGCCCCCGATACCTATGATTATTTTTCTGCTGCCCATCTCCAGGGCCCTGGCCATGAGTTCCCCGGTGCCGTATGTGGTAGTCTCCAGCGGATTCCTCTTTTCTTCTGGGACCAGAACATACCCGGAAGCCGATGCCGTCTCTATTACCGCGGTCCCGTTATCCAGCATGCCGAATCCGGCAGCGACCCTGTCCCCCAGGGGTCCCGTGACTTCAAGGCTTATGATCTCTCCCCCCAGGCTTTCCACCAGTGTCCCTACCGTACCCTCGCCGCCGTCTGCCATGGGGTTTGACACGGTTTCAATGGAAGGATCGATATTTTTTACGGCATTTTCTATGGCCCTGCATACCTGTAGGGCAGAAAGGCTTCCCTTGAATTTATCCGGGGCTATTACGATCTTCATAAATATATTTATTCTAAAAAAATAACCTTAATTAATAATAGCATCCCTGAGCGCTGACTGGCAAAGGCAATTTCTTTGACTGCCGAGTTTTTCGATAGACCTGAAAAGGAGGTCCTTTATCTTCTCGTTATTTTCATTAAATACCCTTACCACTTCCTCCAGGCTCACCGGTTCCACTTCCGGATTTCCTTCCAGTCCCGCATCATAATCGGTTATAAGGGAGATATTGGCATAGCATATCTCCTGCTCCCGGGCCAAATAGTTTTCCGGATACTGGGTCATGTTTATGACCTCCCAGCCCTGGGAGGAAAACCACTTGCTCTCTGCCCTGGTGCTGAACCTGGGGCCCTGGATGACAACCACTGTCCCCTGTCCATGGTGTTCTATTCCCAGCTCCCGGGCACTTTCGGCTATGACTTTCCTCATATGCGGGCAATAAGGCTCTGCCATGGCTATATGTATGGTCTTTGGGCCGTCATAGAAAGTGTCCCTGCGCCCTTTTGTACGGTCTACGAACTGGTCACATATGACAAAATGGCCCGGTTTTACATGAGGCTGCAGGCTTCCCGCGGCACAGGGCCCAAAAATATATTTGACTCCCAGCTCCTTCATGGCATAGATATTTGCCCTGAAATTTATCATATGGGGAGGAAGATCGTGATTCTTTCCATGCCTGGGCAAAAATGCTACTTGCCTGCCTCCTACTTCTCCCAGCACTATCCTGTCGGAGGGCGGTCCGTACGGGGTCTTTATGTCGATCTCCCGGGTATGTTCCAGGAATGAATAGAAACCGGAGCCGCCAAAAACTCCTATTTCCGCTTTTATGTCTTTTGCCATATCAATTCCTTCCTGCTATTAGTCTTCCAGTCCGTTTTTTCTTAAGTATTCCAGCAAAGACACCGTGGGCCTGGCGCCGAAATGTGAAAGTACGGCTGACGCGGTAAGGTTTCCCATCATGCCGCATATTTCCAGCGGCCTGTCATTAATATATCCATGAAGAAAGCCGGCAGCATACATGTCTCCCGCCCCGGTAGTGTCTATTATGCTTAAATCCCTTTTTGCCTTGATAATGTGCCTGGAGCTGCCCCTGACTATCACGGAACCCTTCTCGCCCCGGGTGAGGGCAAATATGGTGTTGTAGAGACTGCATCTTTCCAGTGCCTGTTCAAATCCTTCTACCTCAAAAAGCATCTTTATTTCTTCTTCATTGGCAAACAATATATGGGCTTTCTTCTCCATAAGCTGCAAAAAATCATCCCGGTGCCTTTCTACGCAGAAAGGATCCGACAGGGTAAGCGCTATCTGGCCCCGGCTGGCTGATGCGGCATCCATGGCCCTGAGAAAAGCCTGCCTGGCTTCTTCTGTGTCCCACAGGTATCCTTCCAGGTACAGGATCCTGGAGTCCCGTATCACTCCTTCATCTACGTCCTCCGGCCCCAGGGTGCCGGATATTCCCAGGCAGGTATTCATGGTCCTCTGGGCATCAGGCGTGGTAAGTACCACGCAGCAGGCGGTAGCCCTTCCGGAAACCGCCTTTTTGGTGCAGTATACAACGCCCAGGTCATTTAGCCCCTTCTCGAATATATTTCCCAGGTGATCATCCCTTACCTTGCCTATAAAAGCCACGCTGTTGCCCAGGGAAGCAAGTCCGGCAATGGTATTTGCCGCCGAACCCCCTGACTGTCTGGCTGCGGAAGTTATACGTTCGTGCAGGGCCCTTATATCAGTCTCTTCAATAAGCTTCATCACGCCTTTTTCCAGATTGCAGGTATCCAGGAAATCATCTTCTACATCTGCCAGCACATCCACTATGGCATGTCCTATCCCCACAACGCTGTATTTTTTCTTTTTCCCGTCCAATGCCCGGCGACCTTTCAAAAGATATTTTGATATTTCTGTCCTTCAAAGCTGCAGGATAAGGGCATATTTTCGTCCCTTTTTTCATCATTTTATGTTATATATAATAAAATATAATATTACAAGCAAAAATTTGTTTATTGCCCGGCGGTTTTGCATTATAATCAGTATATTTACCGGGAAATAATTTGAACCAGAAAGGCTGTCAGATGTTTGAAGTCCTAGAACTGTCCACCAGGAAAAAGACTGACCTTGTAGATATAACGGGAGAGATAAGTGCTGCCGTTTCCAGGGCAAGGATAGAAAACGGCCTGTGTTATATCCATATACCCCACTCAACTGCCGGCATAACCATAAATGAGAATGCCGACCCCACGGTAAAGTTCGATATAGACGCCAAGCTTAACCGCATGGTTCCCCGCAATGAGGGATATACCCATCCTGAAGGAAATTCCGATTCCCATGTCAAATCATCCTTGATCGGCACCACCCTCACCCTGATAGTGGAAAAGGAAAGCCTGATACTGGGAACCTGGCAGGGTATCTATTTTTGTGAGTTTGACGGCCCCCGGGACAGGATGATATATATCAAGACCATAAAAGGATGATAAAGCTTTGACCCTTTTTGACGAACCAGTACCGGATATGACAGGACAAATAAGATCCGGTATTCCCCTTGCAGACAGGATGCGCCCCCAGGACCTGGACGGGTTTGTGGGCCAGAAACACCTGGTGGGAGAAGGAAAGGTGCTGCACGGGCTGATCGGGGGCGACAGGCTCCATTCTATGATATTATGGGGTCCGCCCGGGTCGGGAAAGACTACCCTGGCCAGGATAATCGCCAACCGGACCCAAAGCCGGTTTATCTCCTTTTCTGCCGTTACCTCTGGTATCAGGGAGATAAGGGATATAATGAAGGTGGCGGAACACGAGCTCAAGACCAGGGGTACCCGTACCCTGCTTTTCATCGACGAGATACACCGCTTTAACAAGGCCCAGCAGGATGCATTCCTTCCCTATGTGGAAAACGGGACTATAATCCTTATCGGAGCCACCACGGAGAATCCTTCATTCGAAGTAAACTCAGCCCTGCTGTCCAGGGCCAAGACCTATATACTGGAAAGGCTGGGTGATGATGATATCAGGGAACTGGTCAAAAGGGCAGTAAAGGACAAAAAAAACGGGCTGGGAAAATATGATATAAAGATAGATGAAAAGTCCCTGGATTTCATTGCCCGGATATCTGACGGCGATTCCCGCATGGCATATAATATACTGCAGCTGGCATTTGACCTCAAAGCTTCCGGCAGCAAGGGACCCATTATGATCGACAGGCCTGCATTAGAAGATGTCACCCAGAAAAAGGCGCTTTTATTCGACAAGAACGGCGAAGAGCATTTTAACCTGATATCAGCCCTGCATAAGAGCATGAGGGGAAGCGATCCCGATGCGGCAGCATACTGGACGGTAAGGATGCTGGAAGGCGGAGAAGACCCCATGTACATCCTGCGCCGTATGATAAGGTTTGCTTCTGAAGATGTGGGGCTTGCCGATCCCGAAGCCATAAAGCAGGCCGCTGCCGCCAGGCAGAGCTTCGAGTTCATAGGGCCGCCAGAAGGCTGCCTGGCTATAGTGCAGCTGGCGGTATATCTTTCACTGGCTCCCAAATCTAATTCAATATATGTGACCTATAAAAGGGTCATGTCTGATATAAAGAAGTATCTCACCCTGCCGGTACCCCATCATATAAGGAATGCCCCTACGGGACTGATGAAGGAAGCCGGTTATGGCAGGGGCTATAAGTATGATCATGATTTCAGGGATGCTGTTGCCAGTCAGTCCTATTTGCCGGAAAAACTGCTGGGCAGGCAATACTACAGGCCCAGCTGCAGGGGTTTCGAAAGAGAACTTGCCGCCAGGCTTAAGAAAATCGAGCAGATAAAGAGTAAAGACAGATAGCTGCCGGATCCTTCCGTTTTTTTATATATACAATTATCCAAATATAATTTTTATAAATATTTATATTAATAGATAGTATTGTATTAATATAATATTATTGTTAAAATAAATTAAATAAATAATAATTTTATTTTATAATGTATTAATAATTTTATCAGGAGGTGGCTTTGGTCACAAACTTAAGATTATTCTTCAGGGATTTTGGTTTTAAGGTGATAAGGCTCAAATACTTTATCATAATAGTGGGGGCGCTATTGCTTGAGATATTGACCCTTACCCTATATCTCCTCAAGCTCCAGAATATCGTAGATTTCGACCTTTTCAGCCTGGCCATCCTTTATGGCGCCATCAGCGGGATCATAGTAATCCTGGCCGTCGCCATACTTTTCCTCATGAAAGCTGACAGGAAAAAGGATTCAGAAAATATAAAGATATTCCAGGCATACCAGAAAACTTATAAAATGTTATCATCCAAGTACCTTAACAGCATCAACGGCCTGTTGAGGTCCTTTGAAAATGAAGTATCCGACCTGGATACAAAACTGGGATATGCTGAAGCCCTGGAGAAAAAATACAGCCAATACCTGGAAGAATTTTCCAGCCTGGATGTGCCCGATTTCCTGGCTCCGGCCCATAAATATGAATGCGGCCACCTGGCCCGGGAAAAAGATATCTACAATGAGCTTGCCAATCTTACCGAGGCATCCCGGCTCAAGAGCATAAGCAATGAATCAGATATACTGCATGATAATTTTCTGAGGGAGACTCACCGCATAGAAAAGAGCCTAAAGCTCATTATCTAGCTTGATCAGTTCCTCTGCTATCTGTATGGTATTAAGGGCTGCCCCTTTTCTTAGCTGGTCCCCTACTACCCACATATTGATGCCGGTATCCGAGGTCAGGTCCTGCCTTATCCTTCCCACATATACATCATCTTTGCCGGAAGAATCAAGGGTGGTGGGATAGACTCCCTTTTCAAGATCATCCTTTAATATGATCCCGGGAGCCGAGGAAAGCGCCTGCCTTACCTTTTCAATTGGTATCTTGTCTTCTGTCTCTGCTATAACAGATTCCGAATGGGATGTCATGACTGGTACTCTTACCGTTGTTGCTGAGACCCTGATAGCGGGATCCCCCATGATCTTCCTGGTCTCATGGACCATCTTCATCTCTTCTTTGGTATAGCCGTTTTCCATGAATATGTCTATATGGGGTATGACATTATTAGCGATCTGGACTGGGAAGGTGGAGGTCCTGATATTATTTCCCTTATTGCAGATTATCTCCCTTAGCTGTTCTTCCAGTTCCGTCATGCCGCTGGCTCCGGCGCCAGATACCGACTGGTAGCTGGATACGATCACCCTTTTTATGGGAGAAATATCGTATATGGGCTTTAAGGCCACTACCATGATTATAGTGGTGCAGTTAGGATTGGCTATTATTCCCTTATGCTTCCAAATATCTTCCGGATTGACTTCAGGGACCACCAGGGGAACCCCGTCATCCATCCTGAATGCGCTGCTGTTATCCACGACTATGGCACCGCTCTCCACCGCATAGGGGGCAAATTCCCTGGATCGGGATGCGCCGGCGGAAAAAAGGGCAATATCGGCCTGTTTAAAAGAATCTTTTCCCAGCAGCTTTATTTCCAGCTCTTCTCCGGCAAAACTTATCTTTTTACCAGCTGAACGTTCTGACGCCAGGGGAATCAGGTTTTTGACCGGAAAATCCCTTTCTTCCAGAATTGACAGAAATACCCTGCCTACGGCTCCAGTAACGCCGGCTATGGCCACATTATATTCTTTTCTTTTCATCCGCGGCACCATCCTGGACATCATTTAAAAAAGTTGAAAGCATATGTTAAAACAATATGAGGATAATGACAAGCACATTATAGCAAAAAGCCCCCTTATCCGGTACCGGTGCCAGGGAGCTTTTTATATGGTGATAAAAATTATGCTATATCAAAACCATTGTGAAGCGATCTAACTGCTTCCTTTGCCAGGGTTTTCCTTATAACGCAGGATATCCTTATGGGGGATGTGGATATCATCTCGATATTTATATCGTCGGCAGCCAAAATATTGAACATCCTGGCAGCAACACCCGGGTGGGACTGCATCCCCGCCCCTACAATGGATACCTTGGCAATATCATCATCTATCTCCACATGTTTCTGCTGCAGTTCCTCCAGGACCTTTTTTGCCGGCAAGAGGTCTTCGTTCTTTATGGTAAGTGATATGGCAGCCAGGCCTTTTTCGCTTACATTCTGTACGATAAGGTCTATATTTATATTATGCTCCGCAAATTTGGTAAACAGCCTGGCAGCCTCTCCCGGCTTGTCTTCCAGCTCAAATATGGAGATCTTTACCTGGTTGGTATCATAAGTCACCCCAGTTATCAGGGGTTTTTCCATCCTTTTATCAAGTTTTTCTACATCCATTACCCATGTCCCTTCATTATTATTGTAACTGGACCGTACATGTATTACTACATCATGTTTTTTGGCAAATTCCACAGCCCTGAGATGCAGGACCTTTGCTCCCGAGGAAGCAAACTCAAGCATCTCATCATAGGAAACGGAATGCTTTTTTATGGCTTCCTTTACCAGATTTGGATCAGTGGAATAAACTCCATCCACGTCGGTATATATCTCGCAGTAACCAGCCTTGAGTGCTGCCGCCAGCGCCACTGCCGTAGTATCTGAGCCGCCCCTTCCCAGGGTAGTTATGTCGCCATCATGGCTGATACCCTGGAAACCGGCAACAATGACAATATTATCCTGTTTTATTTCTTTGAGTATCCGCTCTGCCTTTACATTTAGTATCTTGGCCTCTGAATATACATCATCAGTATGGACTCCAGCCTGGATGCCGGTAAGCGAAACACAGGGATAGCCTTTTTTGTGTATAGCCATAGCGAGTATGGCAATCGATACCTGCTCCCCGGTGGACAGCAATACATCCATCTCCCTTCTGGAGGGATTGTCGGTTATTCCGGAAGCCAGATCGATAAGCCGGTCGGTGGTATCGCCCATGGCAGAGACTGTTACCACTACATCTTTACCGCTGTTTCTGGCGGCGATTATCCTGTCAGCTACCTTCATTATCTTTTCAGCATCGGCAACCGAGGTACCGCCGAATTTCATCACTATAATATCTTTTCTGCCTTTAAACATATCCGTTGTCTATTTTTCAATTATTAAAACTGTTTTTCTGCCATTTCCTTGTATTTTATATATTTGGCCCTGGCATTTTCTTCCGCCCTGGAGAACAATTCCTCGGCAATATCCGGGAATGTCTTGGTAAGCGATGCATACCTTACCTCCCCCATCAGAAAATCAATGAATGATTCCCTGGGCTCTTTGGAGTCCAGCACAAAAGGATTCATGCCCTCATCTTCCAGCAGGGGATTGTATCTGTACAGGTGCCAGTATCCGGCATCCACTGCCTGTTTTTGCCTGAGCTGGGATTTGCCCATGCCTATATAGAGACCATGGTTGATGCAGGGTGAATAAGCTATTATTATGGATGGTCCCTTATAGCTTTCAGCTTCCTGTATGGCCTTAAGTGTCTGCTTCTGGCTGGCCCCCATGGCTATCTGGGCTACATAGACATATCCGTATGTCATTGCCATAAGTCCCAGGTCTTTTTTCTTTACCTTCTTGCCTGAAGCGGCAAACTTGGCTACAGCTCCCAGGGGTGTTGCCTTGGATGACTGCCCCCCGGTATTGGAGTATACCTCGGTGTCATAGACCAGTATATTTATATCCTCGCCTGATGCAATGACATGGTCCAGTCCGCCATAGCCTATATCATAGGCCCAGCCGTCTCCTCCGAATACCCATACAGATTTCTTGACCAGGTAGTCCTTAAGCTCCAGGATCTTTTTTCTCAGGTCATCAGCCTGGCTGTCGCCGATGCTGTTTTCCAGTAATTCAAGCAGTCTGGCAGAAGAGGTCCTGCTGCCTTCTGCGTCTTCCCTGGAATCTATCCATTCTTTTGCCGCATCCTTTAAATCTCCGCTTACCTTTACCTGTGAAAGTCCTTCAAGGTACCCCTCTACTTTGTTCCTTATTTGCTTGATGCCGGTAGCCATCCCGAAACCATATTCAGCATTGTCCTCAAACAATGAGTTGGCCCAGGCCGGTCCCTGTCCCCTGCTGTTTACTGTATACGGGGTAGTGGGAGCCGAACCTCCCCAGATGGATGAGCATCCGGTGGCATTGGCTATTATCATCCTGTCTCCGTACAGCTGGGTGATCAGCTTGGCATAAGGCGTTTCCCCGCAGCCGGCGCAGGCACCGGAAAACTCGAAAAGGGGCTTTTTGAACTGGCTTCCTTTCACTGTATCTGCAGACATGACATTGTCTTTTACTTTTACGGTACTGGCAAATTCCCAGTTGCTGATCTGCTTTTCCTGTGAGGCCAGCGGTTTCATGACCAGGGCCTTTTCCTTTGCGGGACATATATCGGCGCAGTTTCCGCATCCCGTGCAATCCAGGGTGCTTACCTGTATCCTGTACTGATATTCATCCATACCCTTGCCTTTGGCAGGTATAGCCTGGAAGTCGGCAGGAGCCTTGCCGGCCTCTTCCTTATCAAGAAGAACCGGTCTTATGACTGCATGGGGGCATACAAAGGAACACTGGTTGCATTGGATACAGTTGTCTTTCTGCCACTCCGGTACATTTACAGCTATTCCCCTCTTTTCATATGCTGACGTGCCCTGGGGGAATGTGCCGTCTTCCGCGCCTGCAAAAGCACTGACAGGTATACTGTCGCCTTCCTGCCTGTTTGCCACTCTCAGTATATTCTTGATAAAATCGGGTTCCTGGGCTTCCGCTACATCCCCTGTTTCCACTGCATCCTTCCAGCTGCCGGGAACATCGACTTTTACCAGGGCCTCCATGCCCTTGTCTACGGCTTCATAATTCATATTTACGATCTTCTCACCCTTATTTCCATAGGTCTTCTTTATGGCTTCCTTCATATATTTGACTGCATCATCAAGAGGTATCACTTTGGAAAGCTTAAAAAATGCTGCCTGCATTATCATATTTATCCTGTTTCCCAGTCCTATTTCCTGGGCAATATCGGTAGCATCTATTATATAGAACTCAATATCATTTTCTGCCAGGTATCTTTTTATGGAGGCAGGAAGCTTTTCTTCCAGCTCCTCCTGTTTCCACTGGCAGTTAAGCAGGAATGTGCCGCCTTTCTTAAGTCCCTTCATAATGTCATACTGGTTTAGATATGACTGGTTGTGACATGCGGTGAAATCAGTCTCTGTTATCAGGTAGGTTGATTTTATGGGCTTGTGGCCGAACCTGAGGTGGGATATGGTGACTCCGCCTGATTTCTTGGAATCATAAGCAAAATAACCCTGGGCATACATATCGGTATTGTCGCCGATTATCTTTATGGCATTCTTGTTAGCGCCTACGGTACCGTCTGAACCAAGGCCCCAGAACTTGCATCTTATGGTACCTTCGGGAGCGGTCTCTATATGCTGGCTTATATCCAGGGACAGATGGGTGACATCGTCATTTATCCCGATAGTAAACCCGTCCCTGGGCTTATCCTGCTTCAAATTATCAAATACAGCCTTTATCTGGCTGGGGGTGGTATCCTTGGAGCTGAGTCCGTACCTTCCTCCCACTATCAGGGGCTGGCGGTCAGATCTATAAAAAATATTCCTTATGTCCAGGTACAGAGGCTCTCCCGGGGCTCCAGGCTCCTTGGTCCTGTCAAGCACAGCAATCCTTTTTACAGAATCCGGCAGGGCTTCCATGAAATATTTGACAGAGAACGGCCGGTAAAGGTGCACTTTTATGGCTCCCACCTTTTCACCGTTTTTGTTCAGGTATTCCACTGTCTCGTCAATAGTATCGGTAACTGACCCCATGGCTATAATTATATTCTCAGCATCTTTTGCGCCCACATAATTAAACGGCCTGTACTTTCTTCCGGTGAGGCTGCTGATCTGGTCCATATAGTCAGAGACTATCTCCGGCAGCACATCATAAAACCTGTTTGATGCTTCCCTTGCCTGGAAGAAAATATCAGGATTCTGGGCTGTACCCCTGGTCACAGGATGTTCGGGATTAAGCGCCCTCAGCCTGAACTTAAGCACGGCATCCTCGTCCAGCATACTTTTAAGGTCTTCATAATCGATCAGCTCTACTTTCTGTATTTCATGGGAGCTCCTGAAACCATCAAAAAAATGGACAAAGGGAACCCTGGACTTTATGGCCACCAGGTGGGCTATTCCCGCCAGGTCTATGATCTCCTGTATGGAACCTGATGCCAGCAGGCCGAATCCTGTCTGCCTTACAGCCATGACATCAGAATGGTCCCCGAATATTGAAAGCGCATGGGTGGCTACCGACCTGGCGCTGACATGGAACACTCCCGGCAGAAGTTCCCCGGATATCTTATACATATTGGGTATCATAAGCAGAAGTCCCTGTGATGCAGTAAAGGTAGACGTAAGCGCCCCCGCCTGCAGTGAACCGTGTACAGCGCCTGCGGCTCCGGCTTCCGACTGGAGCTCAGTTACGCTTACCACCTGGCCGAACATATTCTTTTTTCCGTGTGCTGCCCATTCATCTATATACTCCCCCATGGGCGAGGATGGTGTTATGGGATAGATGGCTGCAGCTTCGGTAAATGCATAGGCAATATGGGCTGCTGCCATATTGCCATCCATGGATTTCATGTTCTTCATTCCTGGTACCCCTTCAGTAATGTTTTTGAAAAAATAATGGCTAAAACCTGCCTTCCCCTACAGGTCCTTTAAATCTTTGGATTGTCCCTGTCCTTCTCAGGGCAAACCTTTTGGATTATAACATAATAAGATTATTTTTTTAATAAATTGCAGCAGCGTTTACGTGCAGAAGACAGCCTTCCCGGTTCAGATCTCCCGGCGGTCGGAGATAGCCCGTCCCAGGGTGATCTCATCGGCATATTCCAGGTCTCCACCCACGGGAAGCCCGCTGGCCAGCATAGTGGCCTTTATATCCAGGGGGGCCAGCAATTTCTTTATATACATGGCTGTACTCTCACCTTCTACTGTGGGGTTTAAAGCTATTATTACCTCTTTTACCCCTTTCTCCCCGGCCCTTTTTACAAGGCCGGGTATCCTCAATTCATCTGGACCTATATCGTCAATGGGCGAAAGCAGCCCTCCCAGCACATGATAAAGCCCCCGGTAGCGGCCTGTCTTTTCTATGATTATAAGGTCGCTTACTTCTTCCACGATACAGATCTTTTCCTGGTCCCTGGAGGTATCCCTGCAGATATGGCATATATCACCTTCAGCAAGATTCCTGCATATGCTGCAGAACCTTACCTTTTCCCTCATATCGGTAAGGGCCCGGGCAAATTCCTGTATATGCCGGGGAGGAAGCTTCAGCAGGTAATATACTATCCTCCTGGCAGACTTGGGCCCGATAGCAGGAAGCTTCCTGAACTCATTTATAAGGTTTTCTACACTTTTTATATAAAGAGGCATATATAGATATTATTGGTTGTTTAAAATATGCCCGGTATGTTCATGCCGCCGGTAAGGCCGGACATCCTGTTTTTGGCCTCATCCTTTGACTGCTTGAGGGCATCATTTACAGCCACCATTACCATATCCTCCACCATATCCAGGTCATCGGCTTCGATCATATCCGTATCCAGCTTGATCTCGAGGATCTCCTGTTCCCCGTTGGCCTTTGCCCTGACGGCGCCGCCCCCGGCCGATGCTTCAAACTCCATATTTTTCAGCTCTTCCTGTATCTCTGCCATTTTTTTCTGCATCATCTTGGCCTGTTTCATCATCTGCTGCATGTTAAAACCCAATTTTTTACTCCTTTATTTCAAATCTATTTTTAAAATAATCCATTATATCTTCATCTCCGGCCCCGCTTTCCCCGCTGTCGCTTTCCTGCATGCCTTTTCCGGTACCGGCCTCCCTATTATTCTCCTCGGTCTTTTTATCCCGGCCGGCATCCCTATTTCCTTCATAATTCCCTTCCGGCTCCCGGACGCTTTCCGGCGCATCTTCTTCCTCCGGGGGTTCGCCTGCTGCCGGATTTTCACCGTTTTTTTCCTTTACATCCCCCGTCTCGAATCTTACCCCGTACTTTTTACCGGTCACTTCATTTATGACAGACGCTATTATAGCTGAATTAGCAGATTTATTAAGGTGGTCTTTATGCCATTTCTTGTTTTCCTCCAGGTAAAAATAAAGTATGCCGTCTGCTCTGCGCCCCGGGCCTGGCTCTATGAACATGGCATGTACCGATATCCTGGCTTTTTTGAGTTTTTCCAGGATCCTGTCCATATTGCTTTCGATCAGTGCCAGTCCATCCGTGTATTTTGCTTTTTTTCCGGCTCCATTATTATCTATGCCATGACTTTTTTCGATCTCCCTGGCAGCATCCTCGTCCCTAATAATTCCTGCCGGATTGTCGCGGCCCGGCTCCTCCATGCCACCTTTGCTTATTATATCCAGGTCTCTTCCTGCTTCTATCGCCGGTGCCGGCGGCGCAGTCCGGGAAATGCTGCCGTTTACTTTTCTTTCAATGGCATCCAGCCGGCTGTCCCATGCCCTGGCCTTTTTTTCCAGCTTACTGTCATCAAGCACGATAAAATTCAAGGCCCGTATCACGGAAGACTTAAAGAAAGTCCTGGAGCTTTCACCCCATTTTATCTGTTTGAGGAGTTCCGTGAAATGTTCCATATAATAATCAATTTCCTCATTCTGCAGTGTCTCCGCCTGCTTGCGGTATCTTTCCAAATAATCCCGGCTGAGACCGATAAGCTTCCGGGGACTGTCATAGTTCTTTGCCACATAGAGGTTGTATAGGTGATCTACAAGTTCGACAGCAAAATCTTTAAGTCCCTGGTTTCCCCTTATTATCCTGTCGGTTATCATGAGTCCATTTTTGATATCCCTGGAGGCCAGTATATCCACAAATTCAAATAATACTTCTATATCTACTACTCCCAGGAGTTTTACCACTTCCCCTGGCCCGATCTTCTCATCGCTATAGGCGGCCAGCTGCTCCAGTATCCCGTCTGCATCCCTGAGGCTGCCTTCGGCATTCTTTGCCACCAGGTCCAGGGCGGTATCGGATATGGATATATTTTCGGCCCCGGCAATATGCGAAAGCCTCTCTTTTATAAGGTCCAGGGGTATGGGATGGAAGTCAAACCTCTGGCACCTGGACATTATGGTAGCAATTACCTTATTAGGCTCAGTGGTGGCCATTATGAATACCACATGCTCCGGGGGCTCCTCCAGGACCTTAAGCAGCGCATTGAAGGCTTCGGTGGTAAGCATATGGATCTCATCGATTATGTATACCTTCTTCCTTAATTCATTGGGCAGGTATTTGACCTTTTCCCTTAGCTCCCTTATCTCGCTTATGCCCCGGTTGGAAGCAGCGTCGATCTCTATCACGTCCATATTGCTTCCGTCGGAAATACTCCTGCAGCTGTTACACTTATTACAGGGTGAAGAAGATATACCCTCCCTGCAGTTGATGGCTTTGGCAAGTATCCTGGCCGTCGATGTCTTGCCCGTGCCCCTGGGGCCGCAGAAGATATATGAATGGGAAAGCCTGTTATTATCCAGTACATTTTTCAGTGTCTGAATATTATATTTCTGGCCTATTATCTCATCAAAGGTCTGCGGCCGCCATTTGCGGTAAAATGAAATATATCCCATTTAAAATCTTCCAGGCTTTAATATTTATAATCAGACCGTGCCCCAGGATCGTAATGGAACAACAAGTGCTTGCTGTGCAGTTAGTTCCAGCCAGGTTTCCCTGTGGCGCCCGGAGAATGTTACTTACCGCTGCTTCCTCTCGGACCTGACGGGGTTCATAACCCTCCGCCGCACAGGACCCGGCTTTCATCACCACTTTCACAGTAGCAAAACCCCACTATTCCATTCCTCAGCCTGTTGATCGGTCTCACTAGAGCGGATTGTGAGTTACAGGGCACCGCTAGCTCCCCACCTAGCACGGTAAATTGATTATATAAGAATTATGGAAAAAATTAAATAAATGCCGGCCCATAAATTTGCCATGCCGGATAATCTACAGTACTTATTGATTATTAGATTTAAAAGAGTAGAATCTTAAAAATGACCGGGACAAGAGAAAAAAACATAATATTTTTGGGGACCAGCACCCATATGGTGACTGATCTCTATGCCAGCTTTATAGTGGGCATGATACCGGTACTTACAGCAAAGCTTGGCCTGTCATTATTTTTGGTGAGCACGCTTACAGCAGTAAATTTTATATCGGCAAACCTGAGCCAGCCCCTTTTCGGATATCTTTCGGATAAATACGGGATGAAAAAATTCCTGGTGCTGGGGCCGCTTATGGCATCAATATTTATAAGCCTCCTGGGACTGGCGCCTGCCTACTGGATAATACTTGTCTGTCTTTTCCTGGGAAACCTGGGAGTAGCCGCCATCCATCCCCCCAGCGCTGCCGCCGCCACCTATTTCGGAGGAAACCGCAGAGGTCTTGCCAATTCTGTCATATCGTTCGGGGGCTCTCTGGGCTTTTCCATTGGTTCCATATTTATCATATTCATAATAGAAAAGCTGGGAATGGCCTTTACCCCCCTGGCATCACTGCCGGGAATAATAACTGCTGCCGTTGTCATGAAGTATGCCCCGGAAATAGGCATGGCCCGGGATCACAGGGATTCGCCAGGTTTCTTTTCCAAACTGAAAAAAGTAAAGAGCCAAAAATTGGTACTGCTTCTACTGGTGATCCTGGTAGCATATTTCCGGGAACTCATGAATGTGACACTTATTACCTTTATGCCCCTGTACCTGACCGGCCTGGGAGTGAAACTTTTGGATTTCGGATATATCTTTATGGCTTTCGTTATAATCGGCGGACTGGGAGGACTGGCTGCCGGGTACTATTCTGACCGGATGGTAAAAAGGCATGTCTTCATCCAGGTACTGCTGTTCTTATCAATACCATGTGTCTATGCCATATTCATGGTACCCGTCAAGGCCGGCATAGCGTTTTTTTTGCTATACGGCCTGCTGGCAATACCCACGCTTCCACTATGCAACCGGCTGGCACAGGACATATTTCCCCGCAATGCTGGCCTGGCCACTTCATTTACTATAGGAGTAGCAGCCGGGAGCGCTGCTGCCACCCTTCTCCTGGTAGGTAAGGCAGCCGATATGATAGGCATGGTAAAAACCATAAGGTATGTCTCTATCCTGCCCATTATAGGGGTGCTTATATTATTCCTTTTCCCTTCCGTTGTCTCCAGGGCCGGTAAGGAATGAACATGGGGAAGGAGCGCTATTGGCAAATGTTATAAAAAACAGACAGCTACAGGTGGGCCTTTCGGCCGGAAGCCATTTCATAACCGACATCTACCAGAGCGCCTATATAGGCCTCATACCTTTCCTGACAGCCAAATTCGGCCTGTCGCTTTTCCAGGTAAGCCTTATGGCTGCCTCCACCATCCTGGCAAACAGCCTTTTCTCCCCTGTCTTCGGCATTCTTTCCGACAGGCACGGCCTGAAGTATTACCTGGTAGTGGGCCCGCTGTTTACTTCAATATTTTTAAGCCTTCTGGGAATACTGCCGGGTTTTTACCTTATACTTGCATTCCTGTTCCTGGGGAACCTTAGCATAGCTGCCTACCATCCGGCCAGCGCCGCAGTTGCCGGTCATTTTGGAGGCAAAAGGAAAGGTGTCGCCAGTTCGCTAATAAATTTGGGTGGAAACCTGGGAAATGCCCTGGGCGCGCTTATCATAATACTTATCCTGGAAAAAATGGGCATAGGTTACACTCCCCTTATCATGGTGCCGGGAATAATAATGGCACTGGTGCTGTTAAGGTATGCGCCATCAAAAGATGAAATAAGCGCAGGCAAAAAGATCGACTTCTCCTGGGGAAAGCTCCGTGGCTTTAACAGGTCCAAACTTGCCATGCTGGGAATCATAATGTTCATGATCTATGCCCTTTATGTCATATGGATAACCCTGGTAAACTATATGCCGCTTTATTATACCCAAAAGAATGTCAGCCTCATAAATATAGGAAATATCCTGCTGGTCTTCGGAGCCCTGGGCGGCGCATCAGGCCTTTTTTCGGGATACCTTTATGACCATTTCAAAAAGGGAAATATAGTTATCCAGGCAGCAATAGTCCTGGCAGTACCGCTTTTCTACCTTACATTCAGGACCGATGGACTCCTGTCCATTGCCCTGTTTATCCTGGGAGGCTTCTTTATGATCTCTGTTCAGCCGGTATGCATAAGGATGGCACAGGACCTTCTTCCCGGCAATATGGGGCTGGCTTCTTCCCTGATACTGGGACTCAGTCCTGGCATAGCCGGCATAACCATGATCTTCCTGGGAAAAGCTGCTGACCGGATAGGCATAGTCAGCCTGGTATATTATGAACTTTCCGGACTGGGACTGGCTTTTATCCTTCTTTTATTCTTCCCATTGATACAGCGGAGGCTCAGACTGCATCCCTGATGGATAGCTGTATCCTTTTCCTCTCCATATCCACATCCAGCACCTTTACCTTTACTTCCTGGTGCAGTGATACTATCTCATTGGGATCCTTTACGAAATCATGGGCCAGATGCGATATGTGTACCAGCCCGTCCTGTTTTACTCCCACATCAACAAAAGCCCCGAAATTGGTTATATTAGTGACAATGCCGGGCAATATCATGCCTGTCTCCAGGTCTTCCATGGATCTTACGCCCTTTCTAAACTCAAATACTGATATCTTTTCCCTGGGATCACGCCCCGGTTTTGACAGCTCTACCATTATATCGGTAAGCGTGGGAAGCCCGTTATCCTCATCTATATAATGGTCAAGGTTTATCTTTCCCTGCAGGCTCTTATCTGTTACCAGGGCCGAAATATCCCCATCCATGTCAGCTGCCATCTTTTCCACTATATAATAGCTCTCCGGATGAACAGATGTATTATCCAGGGGATTTATGCCTTCCCGGATCCTCAAAAAACCGGCGCACTGCTGGAATGCCTTTTCTCCCAGCCTGGCCACTTTCATAAGCCCCTGCCTGCTGTCAAAGGGGCCGTTTTCCTTCCTGTACTCCACTATATTCGAGGCCAGTACCGGGCCCAGTCCCGATACATAATTAAGAAGATGCCTGCTGGCCGTGTTAAGGTTGACTCCTACCATATTGACGCAGCTTTCCACCACCCGGTCCAGGCTTTTCTTTAGTTCTGCCTGATCCACATCATGCTGGTACTGGCCCACGCCCAGGTTCTTGGGGTCTATTTTTACCAGTTCCGCCAGCGGGTCCATAAGCCTCCTGCCGATGGATACCGATCCCCTTACGGTCAAATCATGGTCGGGAAATTCTTCCCTGGCTGTTTTGGAAGCCGAATATATGGAAGCGCCATTCTCGCTTACCACAAATACTGACAAATCTCTTCCAAAATCAATATTATCTACAAACTCCCTTGTCTCCCTGCTGGCGGTGCCATTCCCTATGGCTATGGCATCTATGCTGTATCCGCTCACAAGGCCTGCCAGTTTCTTCTCCGAACCCTCAACATCATTCTGCGGAGGGTTGGGGTATATGGTATCGTTTTTTAACAGGTCCCCCTGCTCATCCAGCACCACTACCTTGCAGCCGGTCCTGAACCCGGGATCAAGGGCTATGACCCTTTTCTGGCCCAGAATAGGAGCCATAAGAAGCTGCCTTAGGTTGGCAGTAAATACTTTTATGGCATCTCTTTCCGCTTTTTCCCTGGACTCCCTGGCAAACTCATTCTCTATGGAAGGGCAAAGAAGCCGCCTGTAGCTGTCTCCGGCAGCTTTTTTGACTTCTTCCGAAGAACTTCCGGAGCCGGTTATATATATATTTTCCAGTCTGCTTACTGCTTCCGCGTCATCTATTATTATTGATACTTTAAGGTATTCTTCCTTCTCCCCCCTCCTCATGGCCAGGAGCCTGTGTGAGGGACATCTCTTAAGTTCCTCCTCGAATTCAAAGTAATCCCGGTACTTGGCTCCCGATCCCTCCAGGCCTTCATATATCCTGGACCTTATAACAGCCTGCTTCCTAAAAAGATCCCTTATTATGTCCCTGGCTTTTTTATCCTCGTTTATCCACTCTGCGATAATATCCCTTGCCCCCTGCAGGGCATCCTCTATAGTCTCTACCTTCTCATTTAAAAATCTCTCTGCAGCCTTTTCCGGATGGCTTTCATCCTGGGCAAATATGATCTCTGCCAGTCCTTCCAGGCCCTTTTCCCTGGCTGCTTCTGCCCTGGTCTTCTTTTTGGGCTTGTAGGGCAGGTACAGGTCTTCCAGCTGGGTAAGGGTCTCTGCAGCCTCTATCTCTTCCCCGAGCTCATCGGTAAGCTTTTCCTGCTTTTCGATCTCTGCCAGTATGAAAGCCCTGCGTGCATCTATCTCCACCAGCTTTTCCAGGCTTTCCTTTACTCCGGTCACCTGGACCTCGTCCATCTCACCGGTGGCTTCCTTGCGGTAACGGGAAATAAATGGTACCGTGGATCCCTCTTCCAGGAGCTTTATGGTATTTTCCACCTGCCATTTCTTGAGTTTCAAATTACCAGAGATTATGTCGCTATAGCTGCTTTTCAAATTGTATTCCTTCCCTATATATCAAGTCTTGAACCGTTTTCCTTCAGCCATTTCTTCCTTTTTTTATAATCAGACAAAATAGAACCAACTTCTTCCCAGAATTTCCTGGAATGATCGGAATGTATCAGATGGCACAGCTCATGTACTACCACATAGTCTATTATGCCGGGAGGCGCCATAGCCAGCCTCCAGTTAAAATAGAGGTCTCCTTTGGAAGTACAGCTTCCCCATCTC
>CAZDXU010000257.1:0-2465 GCA_964509585.1 uncultured Actinomycetota bacterium
CATAGGCAATAAGTACCTGGAATGCGTGGAAAAGGACTGCAGGTATATACTGGTCCCGGCAGGGGAGAGCGCCACCGGTGAGAATATATATATAAGCGAAGTCGATATAGACAATCTTATAAGGGCAAAGGCTGCAGTATATGCAGGTATAAGGACACTTCTGGAAGAAGTAGACCTGCATACACATGACCTGGAAAAGGTGTATATTGCAGGGGGGCTGGGCAAGCACCTCAATATAAGAAATGCGGTGATAATAGGGATGTTTCCTGACATAGACCTGAAGAAATACCATTTCCTGGGAAACACTTCTGTCACCGGAGCTTATCTGAGCCTTATGTCGGGCAATAAGTATAATGAGAGCGTAAAGATATCGGAACATATAACCTATATAGAGCTCAGTGTGAACATGAAGTTTATGGACAGGTATGTGGCAGGGCTGTTTTTGCCCTATACCGATATGAAGGATTTCCCTACGGTGGAGGAATACCTCTACCGGTAAATACAAAGGAAGAAAAATATGGGTGCAAAGATAGCCATAGCCGGAAAAGGCGGAGTAGGAAAGACAACTACCAGCGGCCTTATAATAAGGGCGCTTATAGATGCAGGCAGGGGAACGGTGCTGGCCCTGGATGCAGACCCCAATTCCAACCTCAATGAGGTGCTGGGAGTGGAAGTAGAGGGCACCATAGGCAAGATCAGGGAAGATTTCAAGGTAAATGCCTCCAGGCTGGAAAGCGGCATCTACAAGGATAAGATGATAGAGATGAATGTTCACCAGTCCCTGGTGGAGGGAAAAGGCTTTGACCTCCTGGTGATGGGAAGAGGCGAAGGCCCGGGATGCTACTGTGCCGCCAATAATCTTTTCAAGTCATTTATAGATAAACTGCAGGGAAACTACGGGTGGGTGGTTATGGACAATGAGGCCGGCATGGAACACCTGAGCCGCAGGACCACCAGCGATGTGGACCACCTGTTCATAATATCGGACCCATCCCCCAGGGGCATACTTACGGCTGCCAGGATAAAGGACCTGGCAAAAGAGATAAGTATCTCAGCCGGCGAGATATCCCTTATAGTAGGAAGAGTAAACGGGAAGCTGGACCCCAGGCTCCAGGAGAGCATCAGGGACAAGGGTCTGGACCTTCTGGGGACTGTGGCTGTTGATGATAATATCTATGAGATGGACCTGGGGAATGGTTCAGTATTCGACCTGCCCGCAGATTCCCCGGCGCTGGCGCAAGTACGGGGGATGCTTAAAAAGGCCGGAGTGCTGGACTGAATGAGATCGCGGTATAACCGGATGACCTGCCAGCCTTTATCATCGGGGAAAATATTTACATATTTCATACCTTCCCTGGATGATGCCATCATGGGGGCTACAGTTATTTATGTCCTAGCCTGCTTTTATAATAGGTCTGGGGAAAGATTTAACTATTTCAAATGCATTATGAATATCGACAGCCTGCTGTGCATTAAGCCAAAACTGTGGCGTAGTATTAAAGGCAGAGGCTAATTTTATCGCCATTTCTGCCGAAACCGAAGTTCGGTTATTTACTATCCTATTAATGACTTTTATATCGCAACCAATATGACCGGCAAGCTTTTTTTGGCTTATTCCAAGCACTGATAAAAATTCTTCCTGCAAAATTTCTCCAGGCGTTGTAGGTTTTCTCTTTAATCCAAACATTTTAATCCCTTCAATTCATTTATGATAGTCAATTATTCTTACATCATTAGCTTTAGAATCTAACCAGTGAAAAATAATTCTCCACTGATCATTGATCCTTATGCTATAGTAACCCGACAGGTCTACGCTTAACTGTTCCAATCTATTTCCCGGCATAGATCTAAGGTCTTTTAATTCGGAAGTATAATTAAGGATATCCAGTTTTCTTCTTACGATTTTACTTACAGATAGCCATCCTGTACCTTTCGATAAATGCCCGGAAACGAAAAAACTCTCTGCTGTCTTATCTGAAAAGGAATCAATAACCATGTTAAAAATATACCTCATAAAGGTATAATTTTCAAGATAATAAAAGCAGTTTTTTAAATGCATTAATCAAATAACATATAAAGCTTGCATTTGCAGTTAGCAGAACTATTACCACTCTAAAAACGTAATACATATATTTATATATGTATTGACATTATCAAAATAATGTATTCTAATTAAGTTGAAAGGACGGTATCTGGTGAAGATAACCAAGACGATGAGGCTGCCTGAAGACCTCATCAGGGAGATAAAAACCATATCTGGGGCAAGGAATGAAAATTTTACCGAATTTGTCCAGACTGCTATAGAGACCTATATCAGGGGATTAAGATTTGCTGAGGCTGTAAGTGAAAGTGCGGGAGCCTGGGATCTTAATAAACATCCTGAGCTTAAACAGGGATCAGAGAAATATATAAGAAAAGTCAGGAAAGGCAGAAAACATAATGGCTTTGTTTGATACTGATGTCCT
>CAZDXU010000258.1:0-4567 GCA_964509585.1 uncultured Actinomycetota bacterium
GGAGGATCCATAAAATGCTGTTTCAATGCATTCGTATATCAGTCTGATAGAAGGATAAAGGGGTTCAGCAATGACCTTGAGCCTGTCAGGGAATAGATATATATGATCAACCGCGGTATTTCAACAAAGATAATGATCCCTGCATTTATCCAGGTCTTCCTTATAAGCATATCCAGGTTTTTAATAGGGCCCATAATCCCCGTGATCTCTTCGGAATTAAATATAAATCCGGCGACCTTTGGCTGGATAATCTCACTGAATATTTTTGTCCTGCTGATCTTCACCCTGATTGCCGGCAATCTTATAGACCTTTTAGGCCTGAAAGCAATATTGTATATTTCCATGGTTATCCAGGCTTCCGGGTTCCTGGCCTTTTTTTTCGTGGAAAGTCCCAATCTATTGATAATAAGCAATACAATACTTGGTATTGGAAGCGGCATGGCTTCGGTCTGCCTTATAGTACTGGCAAATGCAAGCCAAAAAGGCGGGACCAGAGGGTTTTTTAATCTGTTCCTGGGAGCTGCGCTGGCCCTGGCCCTGGCGCCGGTCATCTCGATATTCATTGACAGGCTTGAGATAGACTGGAGACTCATATTTATGGCCATGGGAATAATACAGATTGTCTTGATAATTATTTTTGGATTTTTTATATTTCCGGAAAAAGTTACCCATGTGCCCGGCATAAAAGGGCTTATAGCTGCAAACAGCCTATTTTTCCGGTCGCCGCTACTCATAGCATGTTTTTTATTCAATGTCTTTAATGCCTCCGTAATGGAGACTTTTTATACCTGGTTCACCTCATATTTTTCTGCCTATGATGTGGGCATCGATACCAGCTCCTTCGTTTTATTTCTTTTTTCGGCAGCTGTTTTGATAGGAGTCTATGCAAAGAAATACCTTGTCAGGTTTACAGGTGAAAGAAAGATGCTATTTTATAATGTATCCTTTTCAATAATCTTTCTTGTACTCACCCTATTCATAGATAATCTAATATTAAAATCAATTTTTATCTTCTTCTTCGGACTCAGCCTGTCGGCAAATTTTATCCTTATTATATCAATTGCTTTAAAGGACCTCCGCGAAAAGTACGGCGCTGCCTCAGGATACCTGCAGGCAGCAGAATTTGTGGGTATTATTATATTCCAGGCGGTCTCCGGGATCCTTTCTCAATATTTTATGAGATCAGGCATAATATATATGAATATAATCCTGCTGATCATCATATTTATTATTGTAATTTTCCTTAATTCCAGAAAGTTGGTGAGATCATGAAAAAGCCAAATATATTGCTTATAACAGCTGACCAGCTAAGGCGCGATCCTCTGGGCGCATATGGCAATAAGAAGGTCAGGACACCAAATATTGATAGATTGTCTGATGAAGGAATAAGGTTTGACAATCATTTCATCCAGAATCCTCTTTGCATGCCTTCCCGGTGGAGTATTTTCACCGGCAGATATCCAAAAAACCACGGGATCCGGGATAATGGGGTATTATTCGGCAATAATGAGGATACTCTTGCCAGGGTATTTAAGGCTAACGCATATAATACAGCAGCAATCGGGAAGATGCACCTTACACCCAGGCTTATGTGCAAAGAGGAAGAAGACGAAAATTGGCCTGATGATGATTTTGGTTTTGATCATAAGTGTCTTACGGATGACGCCAAAACCGGTGAATATCTCAAGTATCTAAAAAAAGTCGATAAAGATACATATAAATATGTAATGGACCAGGGAATAAGTAAAGTAAAAGAAGACCTGAGCAGCAAAGTCCAGAGGAGCTTTGATACAGCTCCCCAGTTAAAGGAAAATAGCATACCATATGAACTGCACCAATCCAGCTGGATAGCTGATAATACTATAGAGTATTTAAACCAGAAAAAGGAGTCCCCTTTCTTTTTATGGTGTTCCTTTGTAGATCCCCATCATCCTTTTGATCCTCCCCATCCATATGATTCAGTGTATGATATTAAGGATATAGATCTTCCGGTACGGAGAAAAAATGAATTTGAAGACAAGCCTTATTTCTTTAAAGAGATGTATACAGGGTACAGTCCTGGTAATGAAAAATATGACCTCAGCACAATAACCGACCGGGGATGGAAAACACTTATTTCGAAATATTGGGGGATGGTCAGCCTTATCGATCATAATATTGGCAGGATAGTAGGGAAGCTGGAAGATACTGGCCTGCTTGAAAATACCATAATCATTTTCACTTCTGACCATGGGGAACTCCTTGGAGACCACGGACTTCTTTTCAAGGGCCCATTCCATTATGATGGATTGATACGCGTACCTATGATAATAAGGCCGGGAAAAAGCCTGGATATAGAAAAAGAGCAGAAGGAGATCACCGGTTTTACCGGCCATATAGACCTTATGCCCACCCTTCTTGATATCGCAGGGATCCAGATCCCCCGCGGAGTGCAGGGGGTATCATTTATTGATAGTATTAATGGTAATAAAAATGAGTTCAGGGATTATGCACTGGTAGATCATGACACGGGTGACTGGGGATTAAATGTGAAGACCATAAGGACCAGGGATTTCAGGATGACCTATTATGCCGGTAAGGATTTCGGTGAATTGTATGATCTCGATAAGGACCCGTACGAATTCGTCAACCACTGGGATGATGGTGATTACAGGGATAGAAAAAATGATCTTGTAAATAGATTATTGGACATATTGATAGATACTGAAGATAAAAAAAATCCCAGGGTTTCAAGATATTAATATACTTTAAACAACTTGACAGGGGAAAGTTTTTATTCTATAGTTATATACACAAGTAAATAAGTATAAAAATAAAATCAATTATTGGCTAATATTTATCCAAAAGGAGGTGGAGTAGAATAGGATTATATTGGTCTTTGTGTAAAATCAATCAAAAAGGAGTAGAAATGAAAAAGGCGATATTATGGCTAACCGTGATAGTACTTAGCCTGAGCATGTTTTCTGTATTTTCCTTAACTGGCTGCAAAGAAGAACCAGTAGATGAAGATATTGCTGAAGAAACAGCAGAGGAAACTACAGAGGCTGAAGAAGAAGAAGTAGTAGAAGAACCAGCAGAAGAAGAGGCAGAAGAAGTCGTTATGAAAGACGAACCAGTAAATATCATATTGTTTGCCGATATCCTGGTTCCGGCGATGGAAGAGATGTTTGACAGGTTTACAGCCGATACCGGATGGCCGGTTGAACTGGAGCCTCTCCCAGGCGGTCAGGATTTCTTTAACATTGTACCTGCCCGACTTGCTGCCGGAGAAGGACCTGATATATTGATGGCTCACGGGACAGTATTGGAGTTTGTCCTGTACAATCCAGCAGAGAACTTTGTGGACATGACAGATTTTACCAATGATGTAATGGTTGATAAAAAGATACCGCAGGCTCTCGTAGATGCCCATTCATTTAATGGTGTTTCTTATGGCATACCCTGGGGCCCGATTACTTTAAGGGGTTATTATTATAACAAAAATGTCATGGAGGCTGCAGGCGTAGGAATACCTGAAAATGCTATAGATTTTCTTGAAAATGTAGCTCCCAAAATAAAAGAGGCCGGTTTTGACCCCATCTATGGAATGGGACAGGATGCCTGGGGACATGGTGTAGAAGCTGAGATGTTTATAGCTGATGAGTTCACTACCACCGATATCCAGGAAAGGATAAATAATAATGAGGCAACATTTGCTGACAGCGCATTCTTAAGGGCTTTTGAGTGGCAAAAGGCTCTGCTGGATGCAGGATATTATAATGCCGATCTGAATGTAGGAACATATGACGGTGCAGTTCAGGCTATGGTAGACGGTACGGCATTCATGACAGCACTTACCGTTAATACAATGGGAAGATTCCCTGATGAAGCCAATGCAAATTATCTTGGAGGATTTTTCCTTTCAGAAGATACTAACAGAGCCTATTACAGTCTTCCAAATTATGCTTATCCAATAAAGGAAGCATCTGGTGGGGATAATTATGAAGGCGCAATGGCATTTATAGAATGGTTTATCCAGGACGAAGTCCTTCTTGAGTATTATTCTGCATTGAGGACGACAAGCGCCTATATCGGGATAGATAATGAGATGTGGCCTTATGCCCAGGATCTCAAGGCTGCTTTTGATGCTTCAGATCCGCCATTCAGCTATTCGCTGCAGGCAAGCACAAAGCAGGCAGGAACATATTCGTCACAGGTAACCGCAGGGACAGCGACACCTTTGCAGGCCTGTGAACAGATGCAGGAAGATTTTGCATCCAGCGCGAAGGCTGCTGGTCTTGAGGCATACCAGGACTAAGTAGTTAAATTAAAGCTGTATCCGTTTAACAAAGACGGATACAGCTTTAATCTTATATGGGAAGATTTACATTATTTATAAAAATAAGACAATTATAAATAGTTCTCAAGGACAGACTATATCTATATAATATCAGAAGCTACCTTCATTTTATTTGCAATATAGATCTCAGGAGCCCCCAATATGATAAAAAGAAAAAAGGCATTTAACGCCATAGACAGGATCCACCCGTTCTATTTTGCCATACCTGCCATGGTGATATACGGGATA
>CAZDXU010000259.1:0-3456 GCA_964509585.1 uncultured Actinomycetota bacterium
TATTATTATTATCCCTCATCTTCTACAACTCCCTCAAGACAGCAGAAGAATCCCGGGAAGAAAGCGGCGCCGTAGTAGAAGCAGTAGAGAAAATAGTCAAGACCATATACAATGGCAAACCCCCGGAAAAAGTAAATGATTTCTTTGCCAGATCCGCACGGAACACCTTCAGGGATATCGCCCACCTTTTAGAATTCTTTGTCCTGGGAATACTTGTCATGGTATACGTCAGCCTCTACCGGAAAAAGCCCATATATACCCTTATTGCCGCATTAACCTTCTGCCTGGCCGTCTCCATTATAGACGAGACAATACAGATACCCGTTGCAGGGAGGGGTTTTGAGCTCTACGATATAATCCTGGATACAGCAGGCAGCCTGGCAGGCATACTCATAATATACATACCCCTGTGCTTTAGAAGAAAACACCATAAATAATATGTATCCCCGGCAGGGAGGCATAGAAATAAAACTATTGCCTTGAACTAATTAATAATAAATCATATTATTATAATATTAATAATTATTTATTATAAATATTTAATGTTGTATAATAATTATATTGCCAATTATCAGGATAAAAGTAAATTATCCTGTTTTAGCATCAAAGACTGAAGCGGGCAGGGCAAGTGGCTAAGAAAAGAAGCAAACATATGAAGCAAGGCGCCCGGTGGAAAAATGTCCTGATGGTGCTTCTGGCCATCATAATAATACTGTCAATATCATCATTCCTGCTTATAAAATATACAGATATATTTGATGATCTTTTCAGGGACCCAGATATTTCCGCAGCTATGTCAGCCATCGTTCCCATAGAACCCGAATCGGAAAAGGCAGTATTTCTCATCTTCGGGCTGGACCCGGAGAACCTGACAGATGCATTGATGCTCCTGTGCCTTGATACAGGCAATAAGAAGGTATCGCTATTGTCCATACCCAGGGATTCATATGTGGATATACCGGGAGCGGGGATGGACAAGATAAACACCGCATATAATTACGGGGGAGAGGCGCTGGTCATAAAGACAGTGGCAGCCCTTACAGGGGCAGAGATCAATCATTTCGTATCGGTTGATTATGAAGGCTTCGTAAAGATAATAGATGAACTGGGGGGAGTGACCGTAGATGTGGAAAAGCCCTTTACCGATACCAAGTCCGGAACCGAGATAATATTTTCTGCAGGAGAGACTCACCTTAACGGTGAAAGAGCCCTTTCCTATGTCTGGAGCAGGGACGGCAAGAGTCAGGATATAGGAAGGATATACCGTCAGCAGCAGCTGCTGAGAGCCCTGCTTGACCAGAAGCTCAACCTTGGATACCTGAAGAAGCTTCCCGGCTTTATAGAGAATATGATAAGTACTGTAAATACAGACCTTACGATCTTTGAGATAACAGGATACCTGGGAGGATTCCAGGACCTGGGAGAAGATGATTTTACCACTACCGTACTTCCTTCTTATCCCGATAAGACTGATGACGGAAAAAAGGATATAGCTATTGTAGACTGTGATGAAGCAAGGCAGATCTGGGATGATATGATGAACGGCGGCTTCTCCGGACAGTATAATGCCGAATATGGCGATTCCCTGATACCTGATTCCATGATAAGCGGCAAAACCTATACTATCAATATAGATGTCAGGAATACGGGGAAAGCCGGCTGGTCCGATTCGGGGGAGCACCCCATAAGCATTACATATGACTGGATAGATTATGAGACATCGGAAATAGCGGTATATGAGGGCGGGACCTTCCCGCTGCCGGCCGGTGAGGTAAAGCCGGGGGAAAGCGTAAGTTTTGAGATGGAAGTCACTGCGCCCCCCGAGGATGGCAAATACATACTGCAGATAGACCTCAGGGAGGGCGGCCTTACCCGCTTTTCCTACCAGAATGTGCCGCCCCTGGAAAGATTTGTAAATGTGGGGCAGAAATACGGGGCGGAGTATTCGGACTCGGGAAATACTCCTGGCGAGATGCAGGCGGGAGAGGAATATATTGTCAGGCTGGAAATAAAGAATACGGGATCTTCGGAATGGAATTCAGGCAATGACATAGACCTGGGATACCGCTGGATAGACAGAAACACTGGCGAAAGCAATGATGCCGCGATGATAGAGATAAATGCCGGGGTGGGGGAAGGCATAAAAATTGTAAAGTATATAAAGGTAAGGGCTCCCGGGGAGCCGGGAGACTATATACTGCAGTATGACCTTATGGAAAATGATGAAGGCTGGCTTTCAGAAATGGGCGTATTCCCCCTTGAAGTAGATGTCAGGATAATCGGCGAAGGCGGCAGCTATGCTCCCGGGGATATAAGCATACTGGTACTTAATGGAAACGGCGTAGCGGGAAGCGCCGGCCAGCTCGGGGATCATCTTGAAGAGCTTGGTTTTGTCATAGCAGATACCGATGATGCAGGAAGCTATAATTATGAAAAGACAATCATCTATTACAAAGAAGACAGCCTGGAAAAGGCCCGGATAGCGGCCGGATACCTTCAGAGCTGTGAACTGGAGAGTATTACATCAGGAATAATGAATAAATGGTATAATATTGACTATGACATCATCCTGGTAGCGGGAAAAGATTACAGGGAGAACTTATGAAAAAGATCATATTTACCTTAATAATGGCAGCGATCATGAGCCTCATGCTGCCCTCGGGAATATTTGCCGATTCGGAAGCAGACATACATTATGAAAATGCTTTGAAGCTTTTCTATGAAAAGGATTTTTGCGAAGCGGAGATAGAATTGAGGAAAGCCCTGGAGGAAAACCCCTACCATGATAAGGCAAGAGAGCTATTCGATGAGATAGAGACTGCGCGCAAACTGGCAAGGCCCGTGGATGTCCAGGAATCGGTATCCCAGAAAATAGCCGAAGAGGATGATATTTCAATAAAATGCGCGGGCAGGAAGATATTGATCGAGATAACAGAGGATGCCCTGGAAGGCATAAAGGAAGAAGGCATAATAATAAAAGCAGAAAATGATGCAGACAGGGACCTTATCAATAGTACCCTGTTAAAGGATACAATAAGAGTAAGGGCCGAGGACGAGCATGCCGTCCACAGGGAAGTCGAACCGGGGACCAGGAACCCGGTACATGAATATGTGCTGGGAAGCGACCTTTATATATTCGATATGGAGGCTGCAGGTGATTTTGTCTTTAAGGCAGAGATAGATATAACCCTGGAATTTGACTGGGAGCTTATTAACCCCACCCTGGTATACTGGGATGAAGCCGGAGAGGAATGGGTAAGCTATGACAGCCAGGCGGCAGACTGCAATCATCTGAAGTTCAAGACAGACGATATAAAGGGGAAGAAATTCTGCATATTGGGCGACATATCCACCATGATCGTGGAAGAAGCTGACCCGGAAGAAGGAGGGTTGGCAGAATATATGGACGGGGGGATAAAAAGGGCAGAGCTTGCCATACCCGGCAAAGCGGTTGAA
>CAZDXU010000260.1:0-6354 GCA_964509585.1 uncultured Actinomycetota bacterium
GTCAGGATAGAAGATATGGTGGTAGTGGAAAAAAATAGCTGCCTTAATCTTTACTCCTCAAAAAAAGATTTTACATTTCTAACATAATCTATAAAATATATAAGTCGGATAAATGTTGTTTTATTCTTTTGAAGGGATTCCAGTATATGATAAACACCAGTGATTTTAAGAACGGGATGACCATCGTCTATGAAGGTACGCTCTATAAAATAATCTATTTCCAGCATGTAAAACCAGGCAAAGGCGGAGCCTTTGTCAGGACAAAGCTGAAAGACCTTGATTCCGGCTCCACCATTGAAAAGACTTTCAGGGCAGGAGAAAAGATGGAGCAGGCAATCCTGGAGACCAGGAGGATGCAGTACCTTTACAGGGATAACCATTATAATTTTATGGATACTGCTACTTATGAGCAGGTCCAGCTGAGCGAAGAACTCCTTTCCCAGGAAAAGGAGTTCCTGCTGGAAAATATGGAGATAACACTGGTCTATCATGACGGAAAACCTATTTCCCTGGAACTCCCTATAACCATTGAAGCAAAAGTTAGCGAGACCGAGCCGGGCATAAAAGGCGATACCGTAGGCACCAGTTTTAAGCCGGCGGTCATAGAGACCGGCGCCAGGATACAGGTTCCATTATTCATAAATACCGGTGACAGGATAAAGATCGATACCAGGACCGGCGAATACATGACAAGGGTTTGACAGTTCTATAATGCCAAAGACCAGAAGAAGAGAAAGCAGGGAGGCAGCCGTCATACTTCTTTACCAGAAAGACCTTCTGGGCAAAGAAACAGAAGACCTTATAGCAAATGACAGGTTAAATGATAAGACATTCGATGAATTCTCATTAAGGCTTATAAACGGCGTTACATCCAATCTTAAGGAGATCGACAGGGTCATATGCAGTACTGTCGAGAACTGGTCGCTGTCCAGGATCGCGGTTATAGACCGCAATATTCTCAGAGTAGCAATATATGAGATGCTTCATGAAAAAGATATCCCCCTTAAGGTCTCTGTGGATGAAGCCATTGAAATAGCCAAGTCGCTGGGCCAGAAAGATGATACCCCAAAATTTGTCAATGGCGTGCTGGGCAAATTTTTAAACAGCATATCCAGCGGACATGAAAGTTAGGCCGGCAGTATTCCCGGTACTGCTTTGATATTTTAATTTTCCCGGCCAGGCAATATAATAAATACAACGTTTTTTAACCTTGAATATATTTTATATCCATAAGTTATGAAAGAAATAAATAACAAAGATATTGATCCGGAAAGCCTTTATCCTCATGACCTGGCACATATGGCAAATACAAAGCTCGAGGAATTAGCAGACTGCTACCGCGATATACCCCGGGAGCTGGAGCGGCCTATCAGGTACTGCCTTCTGTCCGGCGGCAAGAGGATACGCCCGGTACTGGCCATGGCATCAGCAGCCAGCCTGGGAAAAGACCCGGATTATGTCCTTCCTATCGCCTGTGCCATAGAATTCATACACAGTTATTCGCTCATACATGACGATCTCCCGGCTATTGACGATGATGACCTTAGAAGAGGCAAACCTTCATGCCACCGGAAATTCGGGGAAGACATTGCCATCCTTACAGGAGACGCCCTGTTTGCGGAAGCATTTAATATCATACTGGGAAAACAGCAGGGGACTCCTGCCAGGCTTATAAAGGCAATGAGGGAGATAGCAGAAGCTTCGGGAGCATCAGGCATGGTTGCCGGCCAGGTGATCGATGTCAGTGCTTCCAGGCATAGGATATCCCGAGAAAGACTGGAAGAAATGCATACCAATAAGACCGCCAGGCTTATAACAGCATCCATAACAGCACCTGCCATACTCTGCGGAGCAAAAAAAAAGGTTTTGGAAAAATACCGGGAATACGGTATCAATATTGGCCTTGCATTCCAGATAACCGATGACATCCTGGATATTACATCGAGCAGTATGGTCACCGGCAAGACTGCGGGCAAAGATAAAGCACAGGCAAAAAATACATATCCTCTGCTCTGGGGTATAGAGCAGTCTAGAAAGATAGCAGCCGAAAAGATCCATAAAGCCCTGGAAGCACTGGAACAGTCAGGCACCGATAATCTGCTGATGAAAAATATTGCGCAATTTATCCTGATAAGAAGGTCATAATCATCAAACAGAAAAGACCCAGAAAAATGGCATACCAGTTCCTTGTGGACAGGGGCGCTGCCGCCACCGAAAAACATGCTAAAACGCTGGTCATGGAAGGGCGGGTCTATATAGACGGGATAAAGATCGTAAAACCTGGAGACCTGGTATCCGGTGAAGGCGGCCTGGAGGTCCGTCAAAACCGGCTTTATGTATCCAGGGGCGGTTTAAAACTTGAAGGGGTCTTTGGCGACCTTGGCCTGGATGCTGCCGGTAAAACTGCTATTGATATAGGGGCATCTACAGGCGGATTTACCGATTTCCTTATCAGGAATGGGGCGCTTCATGTAACTGCAGTTGATGTGGGCAAGGGCCTTCTTTCATGGGAGCTGAGGAATAACAATAAAGTAAGGGTGCTGGAAAAGACAAACATACGCTATCTTGACCTGGATATGCTTGATAGAAAATATGACCTTGTCACTGCGGACCTGTCATTTATCTCCATAAAGAAGGTCTTTAATAAGATATTAGATGTCTCCAGCAGTGATGCAGAGATACTTTTGCTGGTAAAGCCGCAGTTTGAGCTTGAAAGAGAACTGGTAAAGCATAAAGGAGTAGTAAAGGAAAAAGGTTATCATAAAAAGGTGCTTAAAGATATGTTGAAATACCTGGAAAACTTTGAAGTGATTATTGAAGGATTAGCATTTTCCAGGATCCGGGGCAGCGCCGGAAATATTGAATTCTGGATTTATTTAAGAAAATCAATAATTTCAACTAAATCCAATATAAATTATGATAAAATAATCATTGATGTAGTGGAACGGGCGCATAAATTTTTTAACATAAAATGAAACCGGGCATGAAGACAATAGGAATAATCTCAAATAATGAAAAACTGAAGGCTATCGAGGTAGCAAAAGACGTCTATGACCGATTAACTGCAAAAGGAATAGAGGTGCTGCTTCCGGAAGAGGACTATTTCCCAAAAAAGTACGGCCTTTCCTCTGTATCAAAAAAAGTATTTTCCTCAAAGGCCGATATTATCCTGTCTGTGGGGGGAGACGGGACTTTTTTAAGAGCGGCGAAGTATAGCTTTGACGACAGTATCCCGGTACTTGGGATCAATGTAGGAAACCTGGGCTTTCTTACAGAAATAGATACCGTAAATATTTCCGAGACCCTGGAAGGATTGATCCTGGGCAAATATCATCTGGAGAAGAGGATGCTTCTGGAAGGATACCTTTTCAAGGAGGGCAGTATAGTAACGGATACGGCTCTTCCCAGCCTGGCACTGAATGAATTTGCCATAACCAGGTCCATGGAGGAAAAAGTTATAAGGATGGAGATAGTTGTAAACGGAAAATACATAAAGAAATTTGCTGCCGATGGAATAATAATAGCCACTCCTACCGGATCCACCGCATATTCATTGTCAGCCGGGGGCCCTGTGGTGGAACCACGGGCAGAATCAATAATAATAACCCCTATATGTCCCCATACCCTTTTTAGCAGAAGCATAATCCTGGGCAAGGACAGGGAACTTGAGATCAGGCTGAGCTCAGGCAATAAAAGGGATATGTTCAGTGTTGACGGAAAGACTGTTCCCATTGACAATCCGTCGGAATATATCCTGAAGGTGACCAGGTCGGAAAAATACCTTAACCTGGTAAGTTTCGATCCGGATGCATTTTTTAAAGTCTTCAAGCAAAAGTTCATCGAAAGGATATAAAGGGGAAAACTGTGAAATTTTTTTTAGAGAGAGACCGTAGCATAGAATGTTAAGCGAGCTTCATGTTAAAAATTTCGCCATAATCGATGATGTAAAAATCGGTTTCGGCAGCGGTCTTAATATCTTAAGCGGCGAGACAGGAGCCGGTAAGACCCTTATTATCGAAGCTATAAACCTGCTTATAGGCGAACGGGCTGACAGCGGCCTCATAAGGGAAGGCAAGGATAAACTGCTGGTGCAGGGATTTTTTGACTTCAGCGCTAATGAGGCGGCAAAGAAATACCTTCTGGAAAACAATATAATCGACCTGCAGGATCTTGACAGCGATATAGTAATATCAAGGGAGCTCAACCGGACGGGAAAGAACAAGGCATTCATCAACGGTCTTTATACCCAGGTAAGCATACTCAGGGATCTCGGCAACTGCTTCCTGGACATACACGGGCAGCATGATCATCAGTATCTTCTAGATCCAAAGACCCATATAAATATTATTGATAATTTTGCCGGCGATTCAATATTGCCCCTGAAAAAGACTTATGCCGAAAAATATGAAGAATACCATTTACTGAAAAAAAAGCTGGATAGGCTTATAAATTTGCAGGAAAACCGTGATACCAGGCTGCAGGACCTGAAATTCAGGTATGATGAGATCGAAAAGCTAAACATAGAGGAAGGTGAAGAAGAAAAGCTGGTAAATGAATTAAGAATACTTAAAAATTTTGAATGCATATATAAGCTTGCTTCTGAGACCGAAGAAAGGATAAAGGGCGATATGCAGGAAAGGCCCTGTCTTTATGAAGATATGTCTGTAATACAGTCAAACATGGAGAAACTGGCCTCTATCGATAACCGGTTCGGGGACTTTTCCTGCAGGATGGAGGATCTGTCAGGACTGCTGGAAGAGATTAATCACTTTATCGGCGGCTATCTTTCTGATTTTGATTTCAGCAGGGAAAGGCTTGATGAGATACAGGAAAGACTTTATAGTTTTTCCCTGATAAAGAAAAAGTACAACATCGATATCTCAAGGACAGGTGAATATCTTGCCGGGATAAAGGTTGAGATAGACGGCTTTGAAAGCCTGGACTCTGATATAGAAAAATGCAATGAGCATCTGTATGCTGCCTTTGAAAGCCTGCAGCAGGCAGGGGAAAAGCTTCACCTGGAGAGAAAAAATAATGCCGCTGTCCTGGAGAAAAAAATATCAGTAGAACTGGGAGACCTTGGTTTTTCTGCTGTTGATTTCCGGATAAGGATAGAAAGAGCTGTAGCCGGGGAGGATATTTCCCGGCAAAATGGAATATTTACCAGAAACGGGATCGATGATGTGGAAATTTATATATCGCTTAATGCCGGAGAAAGTCCCAGGCCATTAAAAAAAGTTGCTTCAGGAGGAGAAGTCTCCAGGGTTATGCTGGCCCTAAAATCCGCCCTGGGTGAAGCTGATGATATAGACACCATGGTATTTGATGAAATAGACTCAGGTATAGGAGGAGCCATATCGCTTATAGTGGGCGAAAAACTTTACCGTATATCCAGGAGCAAGCAGGTAATAGTCATATCCCACCTGGCTCAGATCGCCTGTTTTGCTGATGAACATTATTATATAGACAAATATGTAGAGGATAAAAGGACAAAGATAAGCATAGATCAGTTGGAGGAGCAGGGGAAAGTCAGGGAGATATCCCGCATGCTGGGAGGTTCCGGCGAGAGCGAGATATCCCAAAAACATGCATTGGAGCTTCTGGAAAAAGCCGGGAGGACTAAAGAAAAACTAACAAAGGAGATCCTGTAAATTGGATACTAAATATATTTTTGTGACCGGAGGAGTACTGTCATCGCTGGGAAAAGGAATATGCGCCGCATCCCTGGGAAGACTTCTGAAATCAAGGGGATACAGCGTGACCATACAAAAGCTGGATCCATATATCAATATCGATCCCGGGACCATGAATCCCATACAGCATGGAGAGGTTTATGTAACCGATGACGGCGGCGAGACTGACCTTGACCTGGGGCACTATGAAAGATTTATTGATGAGAACCTGTCAAAATATAATAATTTCACTACCGGCAAGATCTACCAGAATGTCATAGACAATGAAAGGCGCGGCGATTACCTGGGATCGACGGTACAGGTAATACCCCATATAACAGACGAGATCAAATCATCAATAAAGAAGACCCTGGAACGCCGCAGGACCGATTTTGTCATAACTGAGATAGGGGGCACGGTAGGCGATATCGAGAGCCTTCCTTTCCTGGAGGCTATAAGGCAGTTTAAGAAAGATGCAGGAAGGGAGAATGTCCTGTATCTCCACGTAACCTATGTGCCATATCTGAAGACTTCGGAAGAGCTTAAATCCAAACCTACGCAGCACAGCGTCAAAGAATTAAGAAGTATAGGTATACAGCCCGATATAATAATATGCAGGAGTGAGGTAGCCCTGGATGAGGGCCTTAAGTCCAAGATAAGCCTTTTTTGCGATATAGACAAG